>JAQIBW010000334.1 GCA_027858865.1 Sulfurimonas sp.
GTCTAAGTTTGAAAAAAGAGAAACTGTTGGGTAGATAGACATCAATCTGTTTGGTAGATACACATATATGTCTCTTGTCTTTTTTGGTAGTTGTATGTTTGCTTTTAGAGCTGCTAAAAAATGATTTGTATCTTTTAAGCCATAGTTTAGAGTCATATTTGCTATATTTGTACGGTTTCTGTCTGGGTTATTGCTTTGCATTTTATATGCAGCTTCGGTGTACTCAACATCTAGTCGTAACATTTTTGCAGCCTCTAGTTGTGGATTTGTCAGAGCAAAAGATACTGGAAAGTTTACACTCCCTGAATGCTTACCGCCATCACTTAGAGTTTTTACGTCTGCATAGTATCTGATTGGGTATCCGTAATCCCACCACCCAACTACATAGTCTTCTCTATCTGCTATACTTTTTAGTTTGTCAAGAACTAAAACTTCATCTTTTGTAAGTACTGTTGGTACTTTGTAGTCTATTACATGTTGAATGTTTGGAATAAGAACAAGAATAGTAAGTGCTGTAATAGAGAGGTATTTTAAAGGATTGTTTTTAATAAAACTGCTAATTTTTACAATAAGAAAAGAAATTCCAAAAGCAAGAACTGGTACAGCATAAATGGTAAATCTTAGTCCACCGCTATATGCTAAGAAACCTAGTCCAATCATAGGAAGACCAAGAAGCATAACTGGATGTTTGATTGTTAACCAAATATAGCCAATAACTGAGAGTATAAAAGTTATAGTGTGGCCACTAATTCTGTTTGCAAAAGTTTCAAAAGGAATTTGTCCAGCTTCTCTAACTGTCTGCATAACAGAGAAAAAGTTTAGTTTTAAATCTGTTCCTGAAACTAAAATAGCATCTTTAAATACATAACCTTTTAGTTGACCCCAGATAGGATCAAAGCCACCTGAAATAAAAAATAATCCAAATGCACCTATGAGTGTAATAAAGAGATATTTGTGAAATTTTTCTTGTCTGAAAATAATAAAGAATCCAAATACAAGTAATACTCTAAGTGTAATATCAAGCTGAGACATTGCTAAAAGCATTATAGTAACAAGTTGCAAGCTGTATGATGTATCTTGCTTTTTTATAAATTGATAAAGAGTATAAGCTAAAACAAGTCCAAAAAATGCAAACTCTAGACTATAGCTCTGAGGATACCACCATCTATATGCAAGAATGTCCAAGGCAGCAAAAAGTAAATACTTATCTTCTCTTGTTTGTTCAGCTAAGACTAATGACCATAAGAGAAAAGTTGGAAAAACTATGTTCAACAAGTCTGTGTCGTAGTAGCCAACCATTGTACGGTTATAATAGCTCCATGCAATACTTCCGACTAAGGCTGCTATAAACCCAACTTCAAGTTTTTCAATATTTTTTCCAATAAGAATGATTGGGATAACCAAAAGTGAAGCAAAAAATGCTGGCATATAAAATATAACAGTCTCAAAACTAAATGGTACTATTTTAGCAATAAATGCTGTCAATATTGAACCAGCGCTTGTTACGGGAGATAAATCATTTGCTTGAGTAGTTCCAGATAGTATATCTCTAGCACCTTCTGCATAAAAATATCCATCATTTGTGTTTATCATAAATTCAGAGTTAAATTTAAATTGTTCTACATCTTTAAACTGCTCAACCCAAATAAGTCTTACCGCAAAGCTAAATATGAAAGCTATGAGAATCAAGAGGATTGTTAGTTGGTTCTTACTTAGTGACATTTTTTTCCTTTAGTCTATATGTTCAAATTTTATCATATTGATTTTATAGTTGCTTACTTTTTTTGTTTTTGTATTATACTCAAAATTAATTTCTGATTTGAATTGTTCTTTGTAATTTACGTTTATAGAGATGTATAAAAGTTCAGTTTGTGTTGATATGATTTGCCCAAGCATCCCTTTGCTTATCTTTTTCATGTAGTACTCATCAAAGGGTAAGTCTTCTAGCTTTTCATACACATCTGGATAATCGGCTATGGTTCTAAGTATATTTTGGTTTGCGTCGTCAAAGAGTATTTTCATACTTTCATAAGACATAAAGTTTATATCTACAGTCGAGTTTGTAAAACCAAATATCTCTAGAAATGGAACATCATATATCTTTATATCGCCAGTTGTCTCAAAATAAAAATCAATAATCTTGTCTAAATGAGTTTGATTGTAAATGCTTCCATTTCTAAAGATTGGATAAGTCTCTTTAATCTCGCTATTTTGGGAATTTCTACTTTCTTTGTCTACATCTAGAGTATCTTTTAGTAAATCTAAAAAGAGGTAAGGATCTTTTACTTTGTACTTTGTTAGAAGAAGTATAAATTTGTCATTGACTAAGTTGTCTTTTATAGAACTTTGTACAAATGAGTTTATATTTATATATCTTTGTGCGGAAAATATCTTTAAAGTTAGGTTTGATTGTCCAATATTTAATGGTATAGGCATCATAGATGCATAGTGAATGGTCTCCTCGTTAAACTTTATGGTTGTGAGGTATTTAAATAGATTGTGCATAATAAGATTTGTTTGAATCATAGCAAAAGAGCTAGTTACATTATCTTTGCTCTCTTTTGTTTTGTTAAGAAAAACAGAGACGATGCCCAAAAGCAGTAGCATTAACATAAGTGTGACAAATAGGACTATACCTTTTCTTTTTTTCATATCTAGGCCTTAGTTTGTCGTAGGTATTTGAAATACCATTGGCTTTAGAGATGGAGCTCTAAGCATGATTGTAACAAAGTCACCCTCTTGTGAGACTTTAAAACTTTGCGTGTCAGTGGTAAGAATATCAGCATACAAAAAAGCTTGAGTAATTTGTTCTTTGTTATCTAGTTTAAGTGCTTCTAGTGATTCTACTCTTATGAGAGCATTATCTTTTTTACTTACAAAATAGAGAATATTTGGGTTTATGATTTCATAGATGGAGTTTTGAGTTTTCAAACTAATCAAATCATATCTACTTGCGTGTGAGATGCTAATAGTACTTGTTGCTTCGGCAATATCTAGGCTTAAAAGATTAAATATTCTTTGCTCTGAGTGAATGGTATCTGCTTTTTCTAAGTAGCGATTGTTTTGAACTTTTATGGAGTTTATAATTGTATGAACATAAGTAAACATAATTCCAAGTAGAACAATAGATATAAGAACTTCTATAAGTGTAAAGGCTTTTTTTAGGCTGTAAAGTCTCATTTAGATTTTCCCATCCATAAGAAGTTTTGTGTGTAATCTTTGTACTTTACTTTTAAATCTCCATACTCTAAGTATAACTTTTCTTTGCCATCATCTGCTAAAAATATTTTATCCTCTATCTCTTTGTCTATGCTTAGTTTTATGGACTGTAAAAAATCTCTATCTTCATTTGTTAAATTTTTAAACGCAGTGATAGATAATAAGTCTATCTCTTTTTCGTTATCTAATTTTTTTTGAGAAAGAATAGGGCTTGATAGTAAGATAAGTTCTTGAGAGAGAATGTTGCGCTCCATAGATCTTTTGTTAAAAGAGTTAAATTTGATGAGAGCTGTTCCCAAAAAGGCTAAAACCATTACCGATACAAGTACTTCTACAAAGCTAAACGCGTTTCTCACTTTGCTAAACCTGAATACATAGGAAGATAATATCTCTTTTTTATATAGGAGATAATATCTTCTTTATTAACAAACTCTTGTGCATCGTCAAAATAAGGACTTATGTATACCCACTTTCCTTCATCGGTATAGTAAATAAGTGTTTCAAACTGATCATGTGTTAATTTCTTGAAGATTAGTGTTGGTCTGAAATAGATGCTATCACTAAGTTCAATATTATTATACTCTCGTGATTCTAAAACTTCATCTTGTTTAAGTAAAAAAACTTTTACATTTTCTTTAAAGTTAAAATCTTT
>JAQIBW010000255.1 GCA_027858865.1 Sulfurimonas sp.
ATCAAGAAGTGGTGTTGTAAATATAAAAACACTAGATAATAAGAAAATATTCTTCAACTATGATATAGTTGCAAATATTTGGATACATCTTTCAAAAGAAAAAATCAAAAGAAAGGTTGAGCTATCAAGTGTAAACACCATAAAAAAGAGTATACTTTTAGATAGATTTATGTCCAAACCTATACAAAATTTAAATGATCAAAGCCTTCAGGGCAAGCATCAAATAAAAAAAAATGAAATTTTAACAACAAGAGATGTTGAAATCCTAAGCGTTGTAAAGAAAAATTCTTATATTAATGTTAGTTTAGACAGCCACAATATGTCTATTAGCTTTAATGCTAAAGCACTACAAAGTGGTAAACTAGGCGATATAATAACAGTTGAAAAAGCCAATAGAAAAAGGCTCAGAGTAAGAGTAATTGGTAAAAATAAAGCGGAGATGAGATGAAGATAATTATTGCTACTAGTGGCGCTAGTGGGGTAAACTTAGGAATAAAAACTCTTAAGCTTCTTCCCAAAGAGATAGACAAACATTTTATCATGACAAAGAATTCGCAAATTGTTTTAGATAAAGAGACAAATCTAACAACTCATGATAATGAAGATATTTCAGCAAGTATTGCATCTGGTTCTTTTGGTACAGATGCCATGATTATAGCACCGTGTAGTATGAACACACTTGCTAAAATCGCCTGTGGCATCTCGGACAACCTAGTCACTAGATGCGCAAGTGTAATGATTAAAGAGCATAAAAAACTCATTCTTGCTCCAAGAGAGATGCCATTTTCTGCTATTGCTTTAGAGAATATGCATAAACTTGCAACTCTGGGAGTTATAATAGCTCCTCCAGTAATGGCTTACTACTCAGAGCAGCAAACTCTTGATGAGATGGAAAACTTCATCATAGGCAAATGGTTTGATTTGCTAAACATAGAAAATAACTTATATAAAAGATGGGAATAAATATGCGCAGAATTGCACTCTATCCTGGGACTTTTGACCCTATTACAAATGGTCATTATGACATTATTGAAAGAGCACTAAGACTATTTGATGAAGTGATTGTAGCAGTAGCTATTTCCTCAGACAAAAAACCAATGTTTACACTAGATGAACGTATAGAAATGACTGAAAAAGCAATAGGACATTTTGATAATGTTAGTGTAGTTGGATTTGATAACTTAACTGTGGAACTTGCAAAAGCTAAAGGGGCAACTATACTTATTCGTGGTCTTAGAGCTGTTAGTGATTTTGAGTATGAACTACAACTTGGGTACTTAAATAACTCTTTAGATGACTCTATAGAAACTGTTTACCTGATGCCTAGACTTAAGCATGCTTTTATCAGTTCATCGAGTGTAAGAAACCTACTAAAGTTCAATGCTAAAACAGAGCATCTAGTTCCAAAAGAAGTTCAAAAGATTATAGGGAGTATGGATTCATGTACATTGCAATAGAAGGTATTGATACAGCTGGTAAAAGTACCCAAATACAAAAACTCAAAGAAAATTTACCAGATGCAATTATCACTAAAGAACCGGGAGCTACGGCAATTGGTAAAGAGATAAGAGAAATAGTTCTAGGTGCGAAAGCTAAAAGCAAAAAAGCTGAGTTTTTACTTTTTTTAGCTGATAGAGCTGAACACATAAAAGAAGTTATTGAACCAAATTTAGACAAAATGATTATTTCTGACAGAAGTGTAGTCAGCGGTGTTGCTTACGCTTTAATTCAAGGTGAGATAAGTGAAACAGCAATAGTTCACTTAAATAGATTTGCTACAAATGGAATATATCCTCAAAAAGTTTTCTTACTTAAACTTACAAAAGAGGAACTTGAGTACAGACTATCTCAAAAAGAGTTAGACGGTATTGAGCTAAGAGGTTCAGAGTATCTTTTAAGCATACAAGATGCCATCATAAAAGCTACAGAGCTTCTAAACTTAGAACTTGTAACAATAGATGCTACAAAAAGTATAGAAGACATAACTAAAGAGATACTCGAAAATATTGAGTAAATAGTTTACTTAACTTGTTACTCTATCCTTATCTTGTATCTCATCTAATACCTGACAGAAAGGATCATGAATATCATTGCATGGTTCTGTTCCTATAAAGGTATGATTATTTGTTTTATTAAAAGCCTCTTCTGCAAAATCCCAATTAATATGATCCCAAAACTCTTCCAAATATTTTGGACGCAGATTTCTAAAATCAATATAATAAGCATGTTCCCAAACATCACATACAAATATTGGCACAAGATATGAGCTTAAAGGAGTATGTGCATTTTCAGTCTGTTTGAGCTTTAGTTGTCCTTTAGGTTCTCTAACAAGCCAAACCCAACCTGAGCCAAACAGTGTAGAACCAGTTTTAATAAACTCTTCTTTTAAAGCTTCTAGTGAGCCGAAATCATTATTTATCTTTTTTAAAAGATTTCCACTCGGACTTAATTTTTCAGGACTAAGACTGTTCCAGTAAAAAGTATGATTAAAGACTTGAGCTGCGTTGTTAAACATTGCTCCTTCAGAATCACGTATTATGGAAGATAATGACATTTCATTATATTTTGTATCTTCAATCAAATCATTTAACTTATTTACATAGGCATTATGATGCTTATAATAATGATACTTTATTGTCTCCTCGGAGATAAAAGGCTCTAGCGCTTTGTCAGCGAATGGTAGTTTTTGTAATTCAATCATAACTTTTCCTTTATTTAAGTAAATTATACCCGTATTCGACAATTATAAGATTTTTTCATTAAACTATATTGAATAATATTAATTACATTTAAATGTGAGTTCATAGCTATAAAAAATAGCCTTAATAAATCATATATAAGTAAAAAATGGTATCCTTTCATTATTATATAATTTTTACTAAGATAGACATAAACAAGGATACAAATGATTAAGTCACTAAGAGGGATGAACGACATATTGAGTGAAGACTATGAGAGGTTTACTCACTTCATTGATACAGCTACAGAGATAGCTAAAAAGTATGGCTATCACTTCATAGAAACTCCTTTACTCGAAGAAACTGCTCTTTTTAAACGTTCTGTTGGTGAGAGTAGTGATATTGTCGGTAAAGAGATGTATCAGTTTATAGATAAAGGAGACAATGATGTCTGCCTTCGTCCAGAAGGAACGGCAGGTGTTGTTCGTGCATTTATTCAAAAAAAACTAGATAAAGCTGGTGGAACACATAGATTTTTTTATCATGGTCCTATGTTTCGTTATGAGAGACCTCAAAAAGGCAGACTAAGAGAGTTTCATCAGTTTGGCGTTGAGAGTTTTGGAGTAGATAGTGTATATGAAGATGCTACTATGATTATGATGGTTAGTGACATCCTTAAAGCTCTTGGAATCGGCTATAGACTTCAACTAAACTCTTTAGGTGACAGCAACTGTATGCCTGACTACCGAAATAAATTAGTAAAGTTTGTACAAGATTGTGGGGATGGGATTTGTGAAGATTGTGTACGAAGATTAGATACTAATCCTATCCGCGTACTTGATTGTAAGAATCCATCGTGTCAAACTCTTTACGTAGATGCACCAAAACTAATCGACTGCTTATGCCAAAGTTGTGAAGATGATTTCACATCTCTTAAAAAGATTTTAGAAGATAATAACATTGATTATGAAATAGATACAAACCTTGTTCGTGGACTTGACTACTACTCTAAAACTGCATTTGAATTTGTAAGTGATAATATCGGTTCACAAAGTGCTATTGCAGGTGGTGGTAGATACGACAGACTTGTAGAGTTTTTAGATGGTCGCCCTACTCCAGCTGTTGGTTTTGCTATGGGCATAGAAAGACTTATGGAACTTATTGTTATGCCCGAGGTATCAAGAGATGGTTACTATATGGGAGCTATGGATAGTGAAGCTATAGATTTAGTAATAAAACTTACTCAAGATAAAAGAAAAACAGATAAAGCTACTGTTGATTACAAAGCTAAAAATTTACAAAAGCACTTAAAAGCTGCTGATAAAATAAATGCTAAATTTTGTTGCGTAGTAGGTTCTAATGAGCTTAACGACGGTACTATATGGGTGAAAAACCTAGAAGATAAAACAGAAGAAATGATTACTTTAAAGGAATTTTAATGGACACTTTACATTTTATGTTAGCTTTACTAGACAAAAAAACTCAAAATAAATATTTTCACCAAAAGTTACATATATAGCCATGAATAATTTTGGATTAGACATATGGTCAAATAAAAACTTTATTATTGAAGATGGTCAGATAAAACTAAACTATAAAAGCATGCCGTCTTTACTGGAC
>JAQIBW010000021.1 GCA_027858865.1 Sulfurimonas sp.
AGATTATTCTTCTCTTTATTATTTGCTGCCTCGTTCGGCAAGATAAATCAGATACATCAATACGGTGGCGATAATAGAAATAAAAAATATAAATACCCATACTTGACGAATACCTAAAATAGTAATTACTAATCCTATCAATACAAATGAAATACATGAGTTGTCAAAACTTTATACTCCAGACATAACAAGCCCATATATCGTAAGCATAGGAAGATTATCTCCAGTTAAGCAATTACCATTACTGGTTGAAGCATACGACTATATGATTAAAACTTATAAGCTTCCACACAAACTTGTTTTAGTTGGGATAGGTCATGATGAAGAAAATATTAAAAATAAAATAAAATCTCTTCATTTAGAAGATTCAGTGATATTAACAGGAGCAAAAACTAACCCTTATCCATGGATGCTGCATGCAAAACTTTTTGTGTTAAGTTCTAGGTATGAAGGGTTGGGAATGGTTTTACTTGAAGCATTAGCTTGTAATACCCCACTTATTGCAACAAAAAGTGAGGGGGGAGTTACAGATGTAATGAGAGGTGAATTAGCGGAACTGTTATGTGAACCAGATGCTAAAAGCTTAGGTGAAACAATGGCTAAAGAGCTTAACAATCCAAAACAAGTAAATTATAATTTATATCTTGAACCTTTTTTATCTTCAACGATTGTAAAGAAATATATAGATTGCTTTTATTCTAAATAAATTACTGAAGAGAATAGAGAACCTTTTTTATCTCACTAAAGAGTTCCTTTTTCCTCTCTTTCTGAGATGGAATCATAAAATTTTGTTGAAGTTTCTCATCCCCTACACCCTTCCATCTCTTAGAACTAGCAAAAAGGGTGTCAGCAAAAAATGTCATAGTAGGAGTTCCAACGAGAGATGCTAAGTGGTATGTACCTGTTGATGTTGATACAAAAAGTTTAAAGTTGCTTATGAGTTTTGCAAAGTAGAGTATGCTCTCTTGTGAAAAATAAAAGACTACATTATAAGCCATAAACCTACCCTGCATCTCTTCATAAAGATCTTTTTCATCTGGACCGAATGTCAGTACAACTTGGTATTTATTTTCTATTAAAACAGCATGTATAAGCTCTTCATACTCATCCAAATTCCAGTTAGCATCTGATGAGCCGCCAAAGCCTACATGAAAGGCTATTACTTCTTTCTCGATGTCGTTGTTTATGCAAAAAATGTCATATATATTCTTTGCATCTTCAAAGTTCAGAAGAGGTTTTTTATATTCTAAATCTATATCAGGAAACAGAGTTTTTGTTAGTTCGAGGTTATACTCAAACTCAGCCATTTTCACTTCACTTCGCCTTTGTTTAACTCTATGCGTGTAAAAGATCTGTGCTATTTTTGTAGCAGGAGCTATTCTAGTTGGGATTCTTGCTAAAAATTGAGCCAGTGCTACACGGGTGTTTGAGAAGAGAGTTATGCTTGCATCTATATTTAAACTACGAAACTCAGATGCAAAACTCCAGATGCTCTGAGCATAATCGACTATAACCTCATCTATAAAGTCACAAGACTCAGCTAAAGTTTTGTTAAGTGGTGACACACAGGCAATAATTCTATTTTTAGGATTATGATGTTTAAGAACATACATAGTAGGAAGTGCAGTTATAAAATCACCAAGCTTATCTGTGCGACATACGAGAATATTCAACTTTTAGTTCACACCAATCTGAAAATATTCAAAACCATATTCATTCATTTTTTCTTTATTAAACTGATTTCTACCATCAAAAAATACTGCATTTTTAAGCAGTTTCTTCATCTCATCAAAATCAGGACTTCTAAACTCTTGCCACTCTGTTACAAGAATGACACCATCGGCACTTCTGAGTGCATCATATTTACCATCAACATAAGAAACTTTATCATTATCTTTTAAGTAATGAGTCTCTGCTTCATGTCTAGCTTTTGGATCATATGCTACAACTTTTGCCCCTCTTGAAGTTAACTCATTTATAATTGTAATAGAACTTGCTTCTCTCATATCATCAGTCTCAGGTTTAAAACTAAGTCCCCAGATAGCAAAAGTTTTTCCATCTAAGTTTTCACCAAATCTAGCGATTACTTTATTGCTCATTACATATTTTTGATCAAGATTAACTGCTTCAACAGCGTCTAGTATTCTAGGGTTATATCCAAAATCTTTTGCTGTTTTCGCTAAAGCCTGAACATCTTTTGGAAAACAGCTGCCACCATAGCCACAACCAGGGTATATAAAACTGTAACCTATTCTGCTGTCACTTCCGATGCCGTTTCTTACTTTATTAACATCTGCCCCGACTCTCTCACAGATTTGACTAATCTCATTCATAAAAGATATTTTAGTTGCAAGCATAGCATTTGCAGCATACTTTGTCATCTCAGCACTTTTTATATCCATACCGATAAACAACTCATGACGCTTCATAAAAGGAGCATATAACTCTCTCATAACATCCATGGCCTTTTCGCTGTCTGCACCGATTACAACACGGTCAGGATGCAAGAAGTCATTTACAGCTGCACCTTCTTTTAAGAACTCAGGGTTAGACACAACATCAAACTTTATATCTACACCTCTACGGTCAAGCTCAGATTGAATCGCAGCTTGAACTTTATCAGCAGTTCCAACCGGTACAGTTGATTTATCAACAACAACCATATAATCATCCATAGACTCACCGATTGTTTTTGCAACAGCGAACACATCTTTTAAATCAGCACTTCCATCTTCACCCATTGGAGTTCCAACAGCAATAAAAGCTATCTTAGAATTTTTAATAGCTTTGTCCGCATTTGTAGTAAAATCAAGTGTTTTATTTTTGTAATTTTCTAATGTCATATCTTCTAAACCGGGTTCATAGATAGGGATAATACCTTGTTTTAAATCTTCAATTTTCTTTTCATCTATATCTACACAAGTTACACGATTCCCCATCTGCGCAAAACATACTCCACTTACTAAACCTACATAACCTGTTCCGATAACTGATATTTTCATTAAATAATCCCTAAATAAAATAATTTTACGATTTTACCTTAAAAAGGATATAATTCGCCTTATTTTCATAGGACTCAATTTGCAATTTAAAAACAGATACACTCAAGTAATTTCTGCTGTTATTTTCAGTATATTACTTTTTTCAAACCTAAGGCTTTTCTTTTATATTTCTTACCTAGATTACTTCAACGATCTAACTTTTTTTGAAACTATAATGTCATTTTTTATGGGAATTCGCGTCGATGTAGCATTGATTTTTACATTTACATCACTTATATGGCTAGCACTGCTTTTACCATTTAAGTTTACTACAAACAAAACATCCAGAAGCTTATTAGGGATTTTATGGGGTACACTACTCGGAGCAATAATTTTCTTTAACATTGGTGATATTTTATATTTTGGATTTGTTAATAGACATCTCAATAATGAGCTAGCTTTAATTGGCAACGATGTAGGTATCCTAGTAGATATGGTAATGGATTTCTACCTTTTACAAACAATATTTGGCACAATATTTTATTTTGTAATTATCTACTTTTTCTATAAAGTATTTAACTCTAATATAAATAACAAAACAATAAAACAAAAAGAATGGGCTAATATGCTCCTTATTATAATTATTGCTTTTTTAGGTATTCGTGGGAAACTAGATGGTATATCTTTTGGAACATCAGACGCCTTTGCAGTCAATAAAATATCTTCAGGAAACTTAGCACTAAATGGTTTTTTCTGCTTTTATCGTGGTGGGACTATACATAATACTGATCACTCTGCTGTAAAACCTGATTTAGCTATAAAAAAAGTAAAAGATGCAATAGCCTCTAACAGATTTAAATTTATAGATAACCAATATCCACTAATGAGAAAAAGTACAAGTACATCAAAGAATAATTATAACTTCGTTATCATAATGATAGAGAGTTTAAGTGCAAAATACCTAGATGAACTTGCTCACAATAATTTTAAAGTTACCCCAACACTAGATAAACTCGCACAACAGGGACAACTCTTTACAAACTTTTTTGCAAATGGGCAGAGATCTCAAGAAGGTATTACAAGCATCTACACTGGAATGACTCAGCCAGTTGGTTTCGAAAATCTCGGTGAAGGCTTAGAGCTTTACAACCCTTCATACTTAGGTGCTATGGCACAAAAAAACGGTTATTCTACTCTTGCTATGCAAAGCTCTGACAGGGGTTCTTTTAGAGTAGATAAGCTTAGTTCACTTGCTGGATTCAGCGAATATTATGGTGCTGAAGATATTAAAAAAACAGGAAGTGAATCAGGTGAACCTAACTATGGTGCTTGGGACGGTAATGGTTTTAGGTTTCTATCATCAAAGCTAAAAACAATTAAAGAACCATTTATCAGCTTCTTTTTTACAGCCTCAACACACTCTCCTTTTTACTCTCCCGGAAAACAGTGGGAAAAGTATCCACATGATACTAAATCAGAAAATGGTTATTTAAATACAGTTAACTATGTTGACTCGCAGATTCAAGAATTTTTAGAGACTTCAAAAAAAGAACCATGGTTTGACAGAACTATCTTTATTTTTACAGCTGATCATACCAACCATACTCAACTAAGTAATGCTAAAAAAATAAATCCATCAAAGGTATATCTAAATGAGTTTCATGTTCCTCTCATAATATATGCACCAAAAATAATAAAACCAAAAATATCACCTATTGTCTCTTCTCATAATGACATAATTCCAACTATAATAGATACATTAGGATGGGGAAATTCTTTTACAACTATTGGAAATTCTTTATTTGATGATAGCGTTAAGAATAGATTTGCATTTGTTAAAATGGGAAGTATCGTTGGGATAAGTGATTCAAATGGCTCCATATTTTATAATTTTAAGAACCTAATAAGCGAAAAGGGTTCTATTTCAAGAGAGAGAGAAGAGCTACTTCTTAGTATTGATTCAGCTCAAGCCCACTTACTTAAAAACTCAAAATGGATGAAAAAAGATTGAAAAAACCTTTTAAATGGGATAACTGTTCAGACCAACCAGCACAACTAAAAGACAAAGCATATAAAAAGAAGATGCGTCAGCGAGAGTTTTTTTCCTTGATAAAAACAATCTTTACAGCTCTTTTGATTCTTCCTTTATCGATTATAGCTATGCCCTTTGTAAAAAGAAAACAGATAAGTTCTGAGACTTTTTTTTCTATGGGAGTTGATTATCAAAGAGAACCGGAGTTAACGCTAGAACTTTTACAAGAGTTGGATGTTAAAAGAATTTTAATTCGTTTAAAACTTTGGGAACTTGAAACTCTTGATGAGCTTAAAAACTTTATATTGAAGAATCAAGATAAAAATATAATACTAAATATACTTCAAGACAGAGAACATGTTGAAGATTTAGAACTTTTGCAAAAAGATTTAAGAGTGATTTTTAAAACACTTGATGGACTTATTGATATCTATGAAATCGGCTCAACCATTAACAGAGCAAAATGGGGATTTTTCAGTGTTAATGAATACAACAGGTTTTATAAAACTGCTTATGATTTAAAAGAAGCCGAATTCTCAGATGCAAAGCTTATAGGAAGTGGTGTTATAGACTTTGAATACCACTTTACAGCACATACTCTTTTTAATTTTTTCAAGTATCACTACGACGGTGTTGCATCTCTTCTTTATGTAGATAGACGTGGTGCACCTGAAAATACACAGATGGGGTTTACCTTCTCAGATAAAATAGCATTTTTAAGCACTATGGTTTGGATTAGTCCTAAAACAAAACACTCTCTGCATATAACTGAAACAAATTGGCCAATTACAGGCACTGCACCATACGCACCGACTAGTGAGCATGAGTGTGTAAGTGAAGAGTTATATGCAGATTTTATGCTTAGGTACTACCTTCTATCCTTTGCATCTCAACAGGTTGATTCAGTGTCATGGCATCAGCTGATTGCTCCAGGATATGGACTCGTTGACAATAGAGACGGCATCAAAAAACGCTCAGCATTTGACACATATAAGTTTATGCTCCAAACACTAAAGCATGCTCAGTTTTTAAGACTTGATATTAAAAGAGATTACTACATACTTCAATGCTTAGTGAACAATAGACTTTTGCAAATTCACTGGACGCTAAAGCCTACTACGCTTAAAAATGAAGAGTTTTTCGAGGTATATTCCATGAACGCAAAACTAATAAAAGATGAAACTTTAGAAATTGGTTCATCTCCTTTATATATATACATCAAAGACGCGGTATAATTTTATACCAATCCTCACGAATGGTTACTGTTTTAAACGAGCATATTGTATTATAGTGTGAGGCAAAAATCTGCAGAAACTGTTAACAATTTCAAAGATTTTTAACGAAGCAATATGATACAATATGTTCGCACTTCGTGTAAAAAATAAGCTATCATCTATCTTCGTTAAATCTTTTTGCATTAGCTAGCTAGTCCTGCAAAGATTTGCCTTGTAGCTAATAGTTTATTTTTTATTTAAAGCAGTAACAATTAGTGGAGATTGGTATTATCTATGAATAAAAAATATTTAAACGTAAAATTATACTTCTGGCTGCTTTTTTTAGTTTCATCACTAATCTTTATCTTTTTCCCTCAGATTGATTTATCAATTGCATCTATGTTTTATGATGGCAAAGAGTTTCCTATGAATGGTACATGGATTGAAGAACTATTTTACCACTCGGTAAGACCTCTTATAATCATATTTGCACTATCTAGTATTGGAATTTTTATCTATAACTTAGTTAAGAAAAAAAATGTTTTAAACATAGATGCAAGAGTAATGATATATATAGTCTTAGTGTTGAGCATAGCTCCCGCTCTTATCGTAAACACTACCTTAAAAGAAAACTGGGGTAGAGCAAGACCCGCACAGACCATAAACTTTGGCGGGGACAAAGAATTTACTCCGGCTTTTATACCAAGTGACCAAGGTGGCTACTCCTTTTC
>JAQIBW010000139.1 GCA_027858865.1 Sulfurimonas sp.
TTTATATCAGAAAAACTTTTTACAGGGTCTTGCACTTTTTGCTGCTTTGAAAGTTCGCTTTTAGGAATTGCTTCTTTTAATGGTTGTGGCTCGTTTACACTACAGCCTGATATAAAGAACGTGCCCAATAAAAGAGAAGTTCCTAAGAGAGTATGGTATTTAATCACATGATGCCTTTGTTATATAAAATTATGTATTGAACTTATTCAATTAATAAGCAGAGCTTAACAGATATATAACAATCATACGTAAATGGTCTCTGTCTTGCTCAATATCTATAGAAATAGAATGCTCATAGAAGCACTATAATATGTCACACTTCAGGAGAGGTGTAACAGGATAAAGGGATAAGAGTATATAAGTTTATGAATGAATTCCCAAGTAAAACTTAGGAACAAGATGAGACAGAATTTATATTTTAGACTGTACGAAAGTTCCCATCTCAGAAACTATTGTCTCGATAGTTCCTTCGCCACTTATCACTTTTAAAATGTTTTTAGTAGTGTAGAAAGTTTGGATGTCTGCTAGAGGTTCGGTGTAGACTTTCATACGGTTGTCAAAGACTTCTGTATTGTCATCAGCACCGCGAGCACGACCTAGGACTCTGTCTCTTGCAGTATCTTCGCTAACTTCCACTTCTATTACACTGCAAAGCTCTAAAGAAGAATCAGTTTTTAGGTACTCATCTAAAGCATTTAACTGCTCCATGCTTCTAGGATAACCGTCTATGATGATAATATCAGTAGGAGCGTTTTTAATAGCGTTTGTGATTGTTTTAATAGCTACTTCAATAGGGACTATTAAACCTTTAGAAATATACTGGTCTATTTCAAGTCCAAGTTTACTTTTTGTTGCAACTTCTGCTCTAAGCATATCGCCAGTAGAGTAGTGAGTAATATTGTCGTTTTCTTTAGCAATTAACTCTGCATCTGTAGTTTTACCAGAGCCTGGTGCTCCAATAATTAAAAATAGTTTTTTCATAATAAGGAATTTCCTTAAATTTTATTTTTTAGGAAGTGGGACTTCTAGGAACGCAAACCCGTGGCGTTCTCCATAATAAGTCCCGCATTTTGGCGAGGTTGAAACCTCACTTCCAGTAAGAATATTATACTTTTGTCTGTTCGCGTAAACGAATGTGAAGGTCACGAAGCTGAGTGCTGTCAACTGAACTTGGTGCTTTTGTAAGAATACAAGAAGCTTTTTGTGTTTTAGGAAATGCAATAACGTCACGGATGCTTGGCTTTTTAGTGATAAGCATCATCATTCTGTCAAAGCCTAAAGCGAAACCACCATGTGGAGGTGCTCCAAACTTGAGTGCATCTAGTAAGAAACCAAATTTCTCTTGTGCTTCTTCTTCTTCGATTCCTAGAAGTTTAAATACTTCATTTTGTACATCTTCTTTATGAATACGAATAGAACCACCACCAAGCTCAGTACCATTTAAAACGATATCATAAGCGATAGATTCTATCTCTTCAACATCATCTTTGTCAGTATCTTTAGGCTGTGTAAATGGATGGTGAAGTGCTTTAACACGACCATCTTCTACTTCGAACATTGGGAAGTCAACTACCCATACAAACTCGAAAGCATCCCTATCTAAAATATTCATTTTTTCATGCTCGGCTAAGAAAATTCTAAGACGACCCATGTAATCCCATACAGTTTTTTTATCGCCTGCACCAAAGAATACAACATCACCAACTTGCATACCAAGTCTCTCAACCAGAAGCGCTATGTCATCTTCAGTGAAGAATTTGATAAGTGGACCTTTAAGACCATCTTCTTTCATTTGGAAGTAACCAAGACCATGTGCTCCGAACTGTCTTACGAAGTCTTCAAAACCTTTCATTTCACGTTTAGAAAATACTAGGTCAGCACCCGGAACTTTAAGTGCTTTAATACGGTTAACATGTGGCTTTTTAGCGATGTTAGTAAAGATTTCATTATCGCATCTCTCAAAGATGTCAATAACGTCAACCATTTTAAGATCATATCTTAAGTCTGGTTTGTCAGAGCCGTAAAGCTCCATAGCATCGTTGTAAGTAATACGGTTAAATGGACCTTGTACCTCGATGTTACAAGCTTTAAACATTGCTTCAAGAAGGTCTTCTGCAACTTTGATTACATCTTCTTGATTACAAAAACTCATCTCAACATCTATCTGAGTAAACTCAGGCTGTCTATCAGCTCTTAAATCTTCATCACGAAAACATTTAGCTATTTGGAAGTAACGGTCAAATCCGCCAACCATTAGAAGCTGTTTGAAAAGCTGTGGTGATTGTGGAAGAGCGTAGAATTCACCACTGTGAACACGAGATGGAACTAGATAATCTCTAGCACCTTCAGGAGTTGACTTAGTTAAAATAGGAGTTTCAACTTCTAAGAAGCCATTAGCATCTAGAACATTTCTTGCAGCGATTGATGCTTTGCTACGAAGACGAAATGTCTCATACATTGCAGGATCACGAAGTTCTAAGTAACGGTACTTAAGTCTTGTCTCTTCACCAACATTAGGATCACCAATTACAAAAGGAACTGGAGCACTTTTATTTTCAATAATTAGTTCAGTAACGATAATCTCGATAGCACCAGTTTTTAGCTTTTTGTTTGTTAGACCTTCACCACGAAGACGAACTTTACCTTTAGCTATTAAAACGTACTCATCACGAACACTATCAGCAACTTTATGCGCCTGTGCACCATCTTCTGGGTCACACGTAAGTTGAATAAGACCTGTTTTATCTCTTAAATCGATGAAAATAATTCCACCATGATCACGATGGTTGTTTGCCCAACCAGTTAAAACAACATCTTCGCCTACATTTTTTTCATTTAAATCTGTACAATAATGACTTCTCATAAGAATAGAGTCCTACTAAATAATTTTTGCGATTATATCCAAGCTTAGCTTATAATTACTTCAATACCTTGCTAAAACACAAGTAAACACATGCCTTAACATTAAGCTAATATGAAAGCTGTATCATTATGTAATATTTAGATGAGGATTATTCAAATGAAAAAAAGCTTGTTAATTTTTGGCTTGTTGGTTATATGTGTCAGTGGTGATACATTAACTCTGCAAGATAGTATAGACAAGACACTACAAAACAGTCCTGATATAAAATCTCTTAAATTAAAAACAACACAGTCTCAACATAGTTACGATATATCTTTTGCGGATTATTTGCCACAAGTTAATTTACAGGCTGAATATGATTTTACACAGACTTATGTGCTCCCATCAGGCGGAAAATTTAATACTGTTGATGACGATGGCTGGTATGTTGGTGCAAATCTAAAGCAAAAAATTTGGGATTTTAAAAAAACTTCATCTAAAGTCGAAGCTTCTAAAATAGATGAAGATATGGCGGAACTTTCACTTGAAGACATGCGTGCATTGATGGTTTACAAGATAAAATCATTATATAAACTCATTGTAGTTCAAAAAGAAGATATAGAGGTTCGTAAAAAAGATTTGGCATCTAAAAAAGCTTATTATGAACAGGCAAAAGCACTTGTGGTTCAAGGTCTTAAAACCAAAGCAGATTCAAGTCGTTTTTTGTCAGCTTATTACGTGGCACAAGAAAATTTGGCAATATCGCAAGCCTCGTTTGATAAAGCAAAAAAATCTCTCTCTTTATATATGGGTGAGCAGATAAAGGATGATACAACATTTCAAACTGATACCATAAAAAAGAAATATATCTTTGAAGAAGCTGCAATGATAGAAGAAGAAATTTTAGCCAATAATTCTCAACTAAAAATAGATGCACAAAATATAGATAAGAACATACTCTTGTATAAATCAGCTAAAGCTTCTCATTACGGATCTATAGATGCAATCGCTTCATATAGACATTTTGACACATTAAACGCGTATGATTCTTCATTAGTTGGCGAAACACTCGAAATTCCTCTATATAGCGGTGGAAGAACTACTGCTGAAGCTCAAAAAGCTCTAATAGATATTCAAGTAACAAAAGAACAGCAAGCATCAAAAATATTAGCCATAAAAGAAGAGCTATCAAATTTGATTATTGACATTATCCGGTATGAGAAAACCATTAAATCAAAACAAGCTCAGCTTATCTCAGCAAACGATACAAAAGATGTTTTACAAGGTCGCTATAAAGAGGGTCTTTCAACATATATGGAGATTCTAGATGCAGAGTCATTAGCGTTAGATGCAGAGTTAGGATTGCTGGAGGCTTACTATACTAAAAGTCTGGCAATAGATCATATTGATTATTTAAAAGGAAAAGTAGAATGAGTAAAATAGTTAAATATATAACAATCTTAATAATAGTGGCAGTTGCTGGATTTATTTTTTACAACAAAGTATATGTTGTAAAGACTACCTACAAAACTCTTTCTCCTAAAGTTGGAGATTTAGATATAAAAGTGTTTGGCATAGGTAATGTAGATGCTAGAGATATATACTCCATAAACGCGCAAACTGGAGGCAAGATAGTATCTATTTTCAGTGATGAAGGATTATGGGTAAAGCAGGGTGATTTACTTGTTGTTATAGACCCTGTTGAGATGCCTGAAGCAATTCAAGAGATGCAAATAGGTGTGAAAAAAGCAAAATCTGAGCTAAATGCCTTAACAAAAGAGAGTGAGAGCCTAAAGGCACAAAAAGAATTGGCGAAGATTACATTTAAAAGATATGAAAACTTGCTTAAACAATCTTTCGTTTCACAATCTGAGTATGATAAAGTAAAAATGGACTTAGATACAGTAGATGCACAACTAGAAGCAACAATGGCTCGCATCGAATCAAGCAAGATTGAAGTAAATCGTACAAAGAAAAATGCAGATTCTTTAAAAACAAAACTTTCACGTTTTAAAATATATGCTCCCGTTGATGGATATGTAATATCAAAAGATGCACAAGTTGCTCAGAGTGTTTCTTCATCTGCGAGTATTTTAAAAATTGTAGATCCAAAAACTGTCTGGATTAGAGCTTACATAGATGAGAGAATAAGCGGTGATGTAAAAGTTGGACAAAAAGCAGAGATAACTCTTCGTTCAAAAGACAATAAACTCTTTGTGGGACATGTAAAACGAATAGTTGCACAAAGCGATGCTATAACTCAAGAAAGAGAGATAAATATAGCTTTTGATAATCTTCCTATACCTTTTTACATTAATGAGCAAGCCAGAGTTTCTGTAAATGTAAAGACAATAACTAATACACTAAAAGTTCCTCTAAACACACTAAAAGTAAGAAATGAAAAAGAGGGTGTTTGGGTTTTAAAAGATAATAAAGCTTATTTTAAAGCACTCGATATTCAAGCAAAAAGTGACACGGAAGCTGCAATAGTTGGCGGATTAGAGAAAAATGATAATGTTTTAATACCAAACAGTAGCAAAAAGCCACTAAGTGAAGGCATGAGGATTCATCAGTGATTAATCTAGCCCAAAAAGATGTATCTCACTCTCTTGGCAAGTTTTTAGTAACTGCTATGGGAGTAGGTATGCTTTTAGGAATAGTACTTATTATGATAGGCGTATATCGCGGTATGGTCGTAGATGCAGAAATTTTAATAGGCGATATAAATGCTGATTTATGGGTAGTGCAAGAAAATACTATGGGACCTTTTGCTGAGTCATCAAGAGTGCATGAAGATTTAAAAGATTCCATAAGTGTTATTGATGGAGTTAAATATAGCGAAGCTATAACATTTCAAAATATACAACTTCCAAAAGGCACAATGCCCGTTAGAGTTATGGCGGTTGGATACGACCCGTTTGGTAATATAAATCCGATAAATCCCAATAGACTTATAAAGGGAAGCAAACTTACTAAAGACCATTATCAAATCGTTGTTTCAAAAGAGACAGGCTTTAAGATGCATGATGAAATAGTTCTTGCAAGAGACCGATATGAAGTAGTCGGTATAACTGAGAAAACAGTATCTTCCGGAGGTGATTTGTTAGTATATATTAGTTTAAAAGATGCGCAAAAAATTCAGTTTTTATATTCTAACAGTAGAGTCAGAAATGACCGCGAACGCGGAATAACTGGTAATGACACGACTATGGTAAATGCAATAATAGCGACACTTAAGAGTGGTTATAATACAGATGATGTGGCAACAAATATAAAAGAGTGGAAACATAAAAGCGTTTATACAAAACAAGAACAAGAAGATATTTTAACAAAGAACTTAATTGAGAGAGCATCAAAGCAAATAGGTCTTTTTACTGCCATTCTCATCTTAGTCTCTACAATCATAATAGCACTCATAATATACACGATGACTTTAGAGAAGATGAAAGAGATATCGATTATGAAACTTATAGGAATTCCAAACAGCATCATTATAAAAATGATTGTACAAGAGACACTTTTACTTGGTGTTCTTGCTTTTATATCAGGAAATATTTTTTCTCATCTTATATATGAGAAGTTCCCAAAAAGAGTTGTATTAGAAATTCCTGATGCTTGGATGCTCTTTATAGTTGTAATAATAGCTTCAATTCTTTCATCTTTTATCGGTGTAAAAAAAGTTATAAGTGCTGATCCTGCAGCAGCAATTGGAGGTTGATATGAGTCAGCAAAGTATTCGTGTTGAAAATCTAGTAAAAAACTTTGGCGAAGGGGATAGTCGTGTAGATGTTATAGATGGTGCATCTTTTAGTGTAGACAAGGGTGAGTTAATAGCTTTAATCGCACCAAGTGGCGCAGGAAAAACCACTCTACTTATGATGATAGGATGCGTTCAAGAGCCAACAAGTGGTCAAATATGGCTTGGAGATGAGAAAGTATATGATAACAAATGGCTAAGTAAAGATACTCGTACCATTCGTAGAGAAAAAATCGGTTTTATATTTCAGGCACACTATCTTATACCTTTTTTAAATGTTATAGACAATATTACACTTCTGCCGCAGGCCAATGGACAGACAAAAGAAGAAGCAGAGAAATTTGCTATGGAACTTTTAGAATATTTGGACATTGCAGATAAAGCACACGCTATGTCTTCTCAACTCTCCGGTGGACAAAACCAAAGAGTTGCAATAGCTCGTGCGTTGGCAAACAAACCTAAGATAATATTAGCAGATGAGCCAACTGCTGCATTAGATACAGAGCGATCAGTAAGTGTTGTGCAGATGCTTAAAAAAATAGCGATTGAGCAAGATGTTGCAATAATAATGGTAACTCACGATAATGCAATGCTTCCTTTGTGCGATAGGATACTAAAGATTGAAGATAAGAAAGTAGTATCATCTAAAGTTATGAAAGATACAAGTATGATTTAGCATGACAATTTGCAATACTTTTAGTTTCTTAACCACAAAAGTGTATAATAAGTGAAAAATAACTAAATAGAGAGTCAGTTTGCAAGCAAGTAACATAAAAAAGATTGGTGTTCTTTTAAGACCATCTACTCCAGAACTTAAAAATAGCTACTATACACTTGAAAAAGTTTTTAAAAAGTATGATATTGATGTTTACCTAGATAGCATTAGTGGTGCTATGATAGATATTATGGGTATGGACTTTGATGTATTGTGCGAACATGTGGATGCTCTAGTTACTCTCGGTGGTGATGGAACACTTATCTCTGCTGTTAGAAGGTCTTTTGAGCATAACATCCCTGTTTTAGGTGTTTTTGCAGGCAGTTTAGGGTTTCTAGCAGATGTAGATTTAGATGAGCTTGACGAATTTGTAAACAACATGGTTCAAGGTAAAGTTAGGATAGATGAGCGTTCTGTTTTAGAAGTTAGAATTGTAAGTGAAAATGCTGAGAGAAAGATGTATGCTTTTAACGATATGGTATTAACTCGTCCTTCTGTATCAAATATGATACATATCGAAACATTAGTAGATGCTAAAGCCTTTAATACTTACTATGGTGATGGTGTTATTGTCGCTACTCCAACTGGATCAACTGCCTATAATATTTCAGCAGGAGGACCGGTTTTGTTTCCTCTATCTAAAGTTTTTGTTCTTACTCCTATTTGTCCTCACTCTTTAACGCAGAGACCAGTTGTTCTTCCTGGTGAATTCTCAATCGAGATGAAAACGCCGGAACCTAGAGCCTTGGTAATCATAGATGGTCAAGATATGCATGAACTTGAACCAGATCAAAGTGTTCACATAAAGTTAACAACAAAAACAGCAAAACTAATTCATAGAGAAGAATTTAACTATTTCGATGTACTAAAAGAAAAGCTTGGCTGGGGAGAATAAAGATGATTGAAAGATTTTACCTAAAAGACTATCTTAGTTTTAAAGAGATTGAACTAAATCCAACTGCAGGGCTAATAGTATTTACAGGGCCAAGTGGTAGCGGTAAATCAATACTAATGAAATCTATACTCGCATCTTTAGGTACAGAATCATGTGAGGCAACTTTATGTGAGTCTAGTGTCACATGGGAGATAGATGCTGGAGTTACAGGCATCGAAAATGATGATATAAATATATTTAAACATATAAAAAAAGAGAAATCAAGATACTTTATAAACAATCAAAGTGTTTCTAAAAAAGCTATTTCAGGATTGACCTCAAACTACTTAAGACACTTAAGCCTCAAAGATTTTAGTGATTTTGAAAATGAAAATCTTATCTCAATCATAGATACTAGAATTCAAAATAAATCTACAGATATATACAAGCTAAAAGATGAGTATGAAAAATCTTTTTTAGAACATCGAGAAGTTAGAATAGAACTTGATAAGATAGAAGAAGAAGAACGTAAAATAGTAGAACTTAAAGAGTTTGCAACTTTTGAGATAAATAAGATTCAAGAGATAGATCCTAAAGCATCTGAAGATGAAGAGTTGTTACAGATAAAAAAGGAACTTTCTCGTAAAGAAAAAGTTTTGGAGACTATATCCTCGGCAAATGTTATTTTTGATAATGAGCACTTTGTTAACAGTGCTTTAAATTCTCTAGATGCTGACAGCTCATTTTTTGATGACAGTATGAATGAGTTAAGAGCACTCTTTGATAGCGCAGAAGCAAGGTTTAACGCTCTAGAAGACATAGATATAGAAGAAGTTTTAAATCGCATAGAAGAGCTTAGCGGACTTAAGAGAAGATATGGAAGTATAGAAGAAGCTTTAGCCTATAAAGAACAAAAAATTATAGAATTAGCAAAGTATGAAAATATTGAGATAACCAAAGATGAACTGTTCAAAAGAGAGGCCCTTCTAAGTAAGGAAGTGAATAAGCTTGCTGATTCTCTAACTAAACTAAGAACAGTAGAACTCTCAACATTCAGAGATGATTTAAACAAATATTTACACGAGTTATACTTAAGAGATGCGCAGGTAACTATTCAAGGTACTGAGCTTAATACTTATGGAAAAGATGAGATATTAATCAGTTTGAACAATACAGAGTTAAATAAAGTAAGTACTGGAGAGTTTAACAGACTTCGTCTTGGAGTATTAGCTCTAAAGTCAGAGTTCATGAGTCAAAATGGTGGTGTACTGATGCTAGATGAGATAGATGCTAACCTTAGTGGGGAAGAGTCTATGAGCGTTGCAAAGGTATTAAGACAACTTTCAAAGCACTTTCAAATATTTGTGATTTCTCATCAACCACAACTTACTTCTATGGGTGAGCAACACTTCTTAGTACATAAGAGTGGAGATGAATCTATGGTTAAAGAGCTTAGTTTTAACGACAGAGTAGATGAAATAGCTAGAATAATAAGCGGTGATAGTGTTTCAAATGAGGCTAAAAAATTTGCAAAAGAGCTATTGGAGGCAAATAAATGTTAATTGATACACATATTCATCTAGATGACTCTAGATATAACGATGATATAGATGAAGTTTTAGACAGAGCCAGAGAAGGTGGGGTAAAGAGATTTATTATACCTGGTGCTCATCCTAACACACTGCCAAGAGCTTTAGAAATAGTTGAAGCAAACAGTGATGTTTACTTTGCAGTCGGTGTACATCCTTACGATATGGACTCATTTGAAGCACTAGACTTTGACAAATATGTAAAACATGAGAAATGTGTAGCTATTGGAGAGTGCGGACTAGACTACTTTAGACTAGAGGGTAGTGATGAAGATAAACTTAAAGAAAAACAGCGTCAAAAAGAAGTTTTTAGAGCGCATATAGAACTTGCTAAAAAATACAAAAAGCCTCTTATCATTCATATTAGAGATGCTTCAAGGGACTCAAAAGAGATACTTCTAGCCTCAGATGCTAAAGAAGTTGGTGGAGTATTGCACTGTTATAATGCTGATGAAGAGCTTTTATCTTTAGCAAAAGAGGGCTTTTATTTTGGTATTGGCGGTGTTTTAACTTTCAAAAATGCAAAGAAACTACTTAATGTTTTACCAAAAATTCCAGAGGATAAACTTCTTATAGAAACAGATGGACCGTACTTAACTCCAACACCGCATCGTGGGGAGAGAAATGAACCTTTTTACACTACTTTTGTAGCACAAAAAATGTCTGAACTTTTAGAGATTCCACTTAAGAATATCAAGGATATCACCACACAAAATGCCCAAAAACTCTTTACTTTACGCTGATTTTAATATTTTTTTTGGTAAAATATAAACTTTAAATTTAAAATTAGAGTTATTAAATGATTAAATATTTTCTTCTACTCCTTTTACCAATACTGCTGAGTGCTAATTTAACATATGTTTTCAACCACAACAAAGAAGTGGCTCTTCTAGAGTCATTTGATATTGAGGCTTCTTTTCTTTATGACCCAATCATGAACAAAATGAAGGCTAAAAAGTCAACTATAAAGAAAAATAAACACTTCTTTAAAGCTATGGGTAAAGCATATACATTCATTCCGGCTATTAAAAGTATCTTGGCAAAACACGGCATTCCTCCAGAGTTTTTATATCTTGCTATGGCTGAGTCAAACTTCTCAGCTAGAGCATATTCGAAAAAAAGAGCATCTGGACTTTGGCAGTTTATGCCGGCTACTGGAAAACGTTATGGACTAAAAATTGATGACTATGTTGATGAGAGACGTGATCTTATTAAGTCAACTGAGGCTGCTGCGAAATATCTATCAGATTTACATGAAAGATTTGGTAAATGGTACTTAGCAGCCATTGCCTATAACTGTGGTGGTGGAAGACTTAATCAAGCCATCAGAAAAGCTGGAAGTGATGAGTTGTCTGTTTTGCTTGACCCTAAAAAAAAGTATATTCCAAGAGAAAGTAGATTTTACATAAGAAAAATTGTTGCACTTGCCATGATTGGTCAAGACGAGCAGTTTTTAATGCGTAGCGAGTATGAGCATCTGCTAAATCGTGCAAATGCCTACTCAATCTCAACTGTACAACTATCAAGCGGTGATTCAATGAAAAGACTATCAAAAATGGTAGGTATTCCGCTTCAAGAACTTAAAAAATTAAACAGACATTTAAAATATGACTTTGTACCTCCATATACAAAGGCTTATGATGTTTATATTCCTTATATAAAACTAAATGAGTTTAAACGTAAATATACTCCTGAGCCTATGAAAAATATATATAAAGTTCATATAGTTAAGAGAGGGGACAACCTTTCTGAGATTGGTAGAAGATACGGTGTTTCATACAAGTTTATCAAAGACTTTAATAAACTTAAGAGTTCTCGTTTAAGATTAAGACAGAAACTTATCATTCCCATAGATAGTAGACTGAAATCTAAAAAAATTGAAACAAGACACTACTATATGGTTAAAAAAGGAGATACATTAGAGTCTATCTCCAAAGCCTACAAGGTTAGTGTTTCAAACCTTAAGCTTCAAAACCATCTTAGAGGCAGTTTAATCAGAATTGGTGACAGGCTAAAAATAAATGAATAGACTAATATCTGCAGTACTTATTTTATCAGTACTCTTTTTAAGTGGATGCAGTACAAGAGGAAAGAGAGTATATAATGGGTATAAATATTCTTCGCCAAAATCTTATTCAGCAAATAAAAATGCCCATAGCTCCGTAATGGACAAGAAGACATATTCTCATCCTACTATGAGACCATATGTTATTAGAGGAATAAAATACTATCCTACAGTTGTTAGTGTTGGTGATGATTTTGATGGTAGAGCTAGTTGGTATGGTCCTGATTTCCATGGAAAGCACACTTCAAATGGTGAGATTTACAATATGTGGGATATGACAGCAGCACATAAAACACTGCCAATGAACACTATTGTAAAGGTGACAAATATAGATAATGGCTTAACTACTGTTGTTAGAATCAACGATAGAGGACCTTTTGTAAACACCAGAATTATAGACCTTTCCAAAGCAGCTGCTAGTAAGATAAATATGATTGGAACTGGAACAGCGCGCGTAAACATAGAGATTTTAGGTTTTGAGACAAAGGGTAAAAAGAGAATACCTACAGAAAAAGAGCTGAAAAAATCTCCAAAAGTAGCATCTCTTGGTGGCTTTGCTCTTCAAATCGCCTCTTTTTCAAATATAGAAGGAGCCCTAAAGACACAAGAAGTCTATGACAATACGGACGGATACAAAACAATTATAAAAGACATGGAATACAAAGACGGTAGAATCTTTAAAGTTTGGCTAATAGGCTTTAAAAGTGAAGAAGAAGCAAGAGATTACAAAGCACAAGGGCATTTTGAGAATGCATTTATAGTAAGAGAGGATTAAATATGATTAGTAAAAGTAGAAAAACAAAAGAGACAGATATTACAGTTTCATTAGAATTATATGGAAAAGGCGAGAGTAACATAGATACAGGTGTTGGATTTTTAAATCATATGCTTGAAAGCTTCTCCAAACACTCTCTTATAGATATGAACATTAAATGTATTGGTGATACTCATATAGATGATCACCACAGCGTAGAAGATGTTGGAATCGTTCTTGGATCTTTAATGGCAGATGCTATCTATCCTGCTCATAATATTGAAAGATTTGGCAGTGCTAACATCGTAATGGATGAGGCATGTGTTTCTTGTGATTTAGACTTAAGCAATAGACCATTCTTAGTTTATGAGTCTAATGTATCTGGGAAGGTTGGTAATTTCGATACTGAACTTGTTGAAGAATTCTTTAGAGCATTGGTGTTAAATGCAAGAATAAGTGCACATATTACTACTCTTAGAGGGAAAAATAAGCACCATATAATTGAAGCATCGTTTAAAGCACTTGCAGTTGCAATTCGTCGCGCAACTACAAAGAATGAAAGAGTTGGAATTCCTAGTACAAAAGATGTTCTGTGATTAAATTAATCATTCTAGATGTAGATGGCTGTCTAACAGATGGTAAACTTATATATTCGGCAGATGCAATAGAGAGTAAAGCTTTTAATGTTAAAGATGGACTCGGCATCAGCACGTGGATTAAAATGGGTAATCAAGTTGCTATTATAACTGGGAGAAACTCTAAGATTGTTCAAAGAAGGGCAGAAGAGTTGGGGATACAGCACATATTTCAAGGAATAAAAGATAAAGATAGAGTTTTAAAAGAGTTAGTTGATTCTCTTGGTCTTAATCTTTATGAAGTTGGTGCAATCGGTGATGATTTAAATGATTACAATATGCTAAGCTTAGTTGGTAAAAGTTTTACTCCAAAAGATGGTGTAAAAGAGATAAAAAGTATTGTAAACAAAGTTTTATCTTATAATGGTGGAGATGGTGCTGTTAGAGAGATGGTAGACACTCTAGTTGATGAAAATGACCAAAGAGAAGAATTTATGAAAGTTTGGATGATAGATTGAATATAAATATTTTTTTTATCGGAATTTCATTTGGACTTTTGATGATATTCATTGGTTTTAAACCATTGAATATTAAGCAAAGAGAGTTTATTGATGTTCCACTTTTTCAACTTGAAGCTTTTACTCTTCATGAACTAAATGAAGAGGGTTTAGCAACTATTATGAGAGGCTCCAAGGCTACTAGATACAGTGATCGCTACAAAGTTTACGATATAGACTATACGGATAATTCTAAAAAGTTTATTGCCAATATGAGAGCTGATGATGGAATATATAGAGATTTGGATGATATTTTAGATTTAAAAGGAAATGTACTTTATAATAGGGAAGATGGTCTGATTTTTGAATCAGATGAGGCAACTTACAATAAAAAAAGTGCAATTGCAACGACAAATAAAGATTATATTATGTATAGAGGTAAAAATAGAGTTGTGGGAACTTCGCTAGTTTATAACAACCGTCTCAATAAAGTGAAATCTAAAAACGTAGTAGCAAAATATCAAATACAAGAGAGATAATTATGAAATTTTTAACAATTATGACAATTTTTTTAGCATCGGCTTTAATATCCCAAGAGCTAAAGATAAAAGCAAATCAATTTAATGCAGATGAAAAAACAGGTATTTCTATATTTAAGGGTGAAGTAAACATCGTTAAAGGTAACGATGAACTAAATGCTACAAAAGTAACTGTATATACAGACACACAACATCAACCTACTAAATATATAGCGGAAGGCAATGTTTCATTTAATATAGAGACTAAAAAAGGTTCTCTCTATGAAGGAGTAGCCGGAAAAGTTATATATTTGCCTACTATCAAAGAGTATCACTTCTTCACGGATGTTCATTTAAAGCAGATAGATGAGAGAAAAGAGATTATAGGTGACGAAGTTGTGCTAAAGACTATAGAAGGTAAAGCATACGCAAAAGGGGCTACAAAAGAGCCTGTTATAATGATTTTTAAAATGCCTGAGGAGAAAGAATAATTATGGTTGAAATTGTAGACGCAAAGTTTATTACATCTGCACCAAATATAGGTGCTGCACCAGAGACAGATGAGCAAAATGAGGTTGTCTTTATGGCACGTTCTAATGTTGGTAAAAGTTCTCTTTTAAATGCACTTACAAATCATAAGGGCCTTGCTAAAGTTTCTTCTTCACCAGGTAAAACAAGACTTATTAACTATTTTGATGTTACTTTTATAGATAGAGAAAACTCTCAAAAAAGTATTGCAAAGTTTGTGGATTTACCTGGTTTTGGTTATGCAAAAGTTTCAAAGTCTATAAAATATGATTGGGAGAGAAATCTAACCGATTATATCTCTCAAAGAGAGCAGATAAAGCTCTTTATCCATCTTGTTGATTGTAGACATCCTGACCTTGATGTAGACACTTCTGTAAGTGAGTTTTTATTTGATAATGCAAGAGAAAATCAGTATATTCTTCAAATCTTCACAAAGGTGGATAAGTTAAATCAAAAAGAACAAAGTGCGCTAAGAAGAAAATTTCCAAATGCAATGATGGTTTCAAGTTCTAAAAAAAGAGGAATGCAAAAAGCCATCAAAGTTATCTACGATATTTTACATGAAGATAATCAAGAACAAGAAGAAATTGATGATTAATTATCAAAAAGCAAGACTCAGCGATATAAAAACTATGCAAGAGCTTGTTTTACCTGAGATAGAAGCAGGAATTATATTAAACAGAAGCAATGATGAAGTTGCTACCAATATAAGATCATATACTCTATGCTTTAAAAATAATGAGCTAATAGGGTTTTGTGCTTTGCATATTCACACTGAATATCTTGCTGAAATCAGATCACTAATAGTAAAAGAAGGCTTTAGGGGGCAAAAAATAGGTGAAAATCTTGTTAAAACCTGCCTTGATGAAGCTGTAAATCTCGGACTTCAAAAAGTTCTATGTCTAACATATAGAC
>JAQIBW010000322.1 GCA_027858865.1 Sulfurimonas sp.
GTTAGAATATGAAAAGTTGAGTAATTTGGCTTTTTTTGATGCATTGACAGGTATCTACAACCGTAGAAAATTTAACGAACTATTATTAACTGAATATAAACGTGCAAAACGCTACAAAAGAGATTTATGTGGAGTTTTCTTTGATATAGATCATTTTAAAAAAATTAATGATACTTATGGACATGATATTGGCGATATAGTGTTACAAGATTTATCTAAATTAGTGCAATCACATGTTAGAGAAACTGATTTTTTTGCACGTTGGGGTGGAGAAGAATTTATAATATTACTTCCAGAGACTAATATTGATAAAGCATTAATATCTGCTGAACATATTAGGCAAGATATAGGTGAAAATATCTTTACTAAAGTAGGACATTTTACAGTCAGTATCGGTGTGACACAATTAAAAGGGCAAGAACAATTAAGAACTTTTTTAAAACGCCTTGACAACGCCTTATATAAGGCTAAGCAAGAAGGCCGAAACCGTTCAATAATCCTATAAGATTGTGGACTTACAGACATTATGCTTATCGTTAAATAAATCATTGGAAAAGGATAATACATGACCGAGTTTGCTACTTGGATAGGAATTTTGTTTTGCGTATCACAGTCTGCAATATTCTCTGGTCTCAATTTGGCTTTTTTCAGTATAAGCAAGATGCGTCTAAATATTGAGATTGTGAATGGGAATAATGCTGCTAAAAATGTGCTGGAGATGCGTGAGGATTCAAACTTCCTTCTTACAACCATTCTCTGGGGAAATGTAGGTATAAATGTTCTTTTAACATTACTGTCAAACTCAGTTATGGCAGGAATGGCAGCGTTTATTTTTTCAACATTTGTTATTACTTTATTTGGTGAGATTACACCGCAGGCTTATTTCTCTCGTAATGCACTAAAAATGGCTTCTGCACTTGCCCCATTACTTAGATTTTACCAATTGCTACTATGGCCACTCGCAAAACCTTCTGCTAAAATTCTTGATTTATGGCTTGGTAAAGAGGCAATACAATTTTATAGGGAGACTGAAATAGAGGAGATGCTACGTCTTCATATGCGTGATGAGAGTACAGAGATTAATCGTACTGAGGGCAAAGGTGCACTCAATTTTCTTGCTATTGATGACTTAACAGTAACCGAGGAAGGAGAACCCATCGATCCATATAGCATCATAGCTTTAGAGTTTGAGGGTACACGTCCGATTTTTCCAACTATAGCTCATTCAGTTGATGATCCATTCTTGCGTCAGGTTCAACAATCGAATAAGGCATGGATAATTATTACCGATATGCAAGAACACCCTCGTTTGGCCATAGATGCCGATGCCTTCATAAGTGCAGCCCTTTTTGAATCAGAAACTTTTCGCCCAATAGAACACTGTCATAGACCTATGATTATTACAAATATGGAAGTAACGCTTGGTGATATATTACCTGGGTTCCAGGTTATGCCCAAGCACACAGAAGATGATGTAATAGAAAAAGATATCATACTCATCTGGGGAGAGCAACGTCGAATAATTACTGGCGCAGACATCCTTGGAAGGTTATTACGAGGAATCGCATCTAAATAATTTAACTAAAGGGCATCTCTAAACACTAAGAGTTTTGCAGTGTGTTCCGTAGTTACATAATTGCTTGCTTTGGATATAATACAAAAATATAAAATACATACATTATGTGTATAGGCAAGGTTTGATAAATGGGTTTTAATTTTTTATTGAGTTTCATAGTAATACTTTCGACATACATAGTTTTTAGATTTTTGAAAAGCATTTTAAACAAGTTAGCAAGACAAAAAAAAGTTTCAATAAAAAGACTCTTTTACATACAAAAGGTCTTTGAAGTATTATTTGTAATTACAGCGATGGTTGCTGTATCATTTATTTGGAGTGTTGATTTAAAAGGTGCCTCTATTTTTGCATCTTCTTTATTTGCTATCATTGGTGTAGCATTGTTTGCTCAATGGTCAATACTAAGTAATATTACAGCCAGTATAATTATATTTTTTACATTTCCTGCTAGAGTTGGTGATAAAATTAGAATTATTGACGGTGATAATAGCGTAGAAGGAATAATCAAAGAAATATCACTATTTCAAATAGAGCTTAGAGACAGTGATGACAATATTGTAATGTATCCAAATAACCTTTTGCTGCAAAAGCCAGTAGTAAAAATCAAATAAGTAAAATGAAACAAATTTTTTTTTCATTGTTATTTTCTTCTCTTTTGTATGGGAATCTCATCCCAATTGTTTTTGAAGGAAATAAACATGTAAAAGAGCGTGAACTCTACGCTGCTCTAAATCTATATAAGCCTTATCTGTATGAATTTTGGAAAAAAGATCCTAAAGTAAATCCTCAAACTGCTGTTTTGTTAGCTCAAACGATTAAAAATTATTACAGGTCAAGGGGTTTTTTTCATGCTGTTGTTACTCAGAGTGAAAAGAATGGCTTTATAGAAATAGCTATCAATGAAAAAAGTTTTATGCGTGTATCCGATATAGCAATAATATCTAAGATTGATGTTAGTTTAATAATCCCTTTTAAAATTGGACAGCTCTTTGATGCCCAAATATTTGATCAGAGTAAAAAAGATGTGAAACTTTTATATGCTAATCAAGGCTACTGTAATATGGAGCTTGAAGCTAAGGCATGGATTGATTTAGAAACAGATAGTGCTTACCTTGTTTACGATGCAACTCCAAATGAATTATGTTATTTTGGTGCTATAGAGATATTTCCTCCTGATAATATTGATTCTAGGATTATCAAATCACTTTTGTATATTAAAGAAGAAGAACCATTTTCCCCAGAGCTGATTAGCCGGAGCTATAAGAGTCTTTACGGACACGAAGGAATCAGTAAAGCTATTATTGATACCAGCGTACAAGATACAAACAGATCATTAGTAAGTGTAACAGTTACTGCAAATGAAAAACCGGTTAGATTTCAGGCTGGTATTGGAGCAAGCAGTGATGAGGGAATTATGTTCTCCATTGGAGTAAAGCACAGAAATTTATTTGGAAATTTGAAAACACTAAGTGTCAATACCAGAATAACGGAGATAAAAAAGACAGTAAAAAGCAATTTTGATATGCCGCTTACCAATAGAAATATAACAGGTGCAGAAATCGGCTATGAAGACGAAAAATTTTTAGGATTTAAAGAAAAGAGAGTTTTTGGAAGTGTTTATCTTAGTCAAAGAGAAATAATTAATGTGTTTAAAGAAAGCATATTATTTGATCATTCAACTACCTACGATAGTGAAGATGAAGTTTTATTTCCAGAAGCAAAGCTATTTGTAACTTCTCCAAAGCTAGAGTGGACTTATGATACCCGAGACAATTTACTTGATCCGACCCAAGGCTATCTATTGCGTTTAGAATTAATGGGGTCAATTCTCTCGGATATATCTGATGCATCCTACTCTAAATATAAACTCTCAGGAGCTTACATCATTCCATTTTTACCATCCGTTGTGGCTTTAAAAATTGATTTTGGATCACTGCACCTTTATGATGGTGATATACCGGCTTCATACCGTTTTTATTCAGGAGGTATGAATAGCAACCGTGCTTATGGTTATCGTAAGCTTGGGCCAACCAATGATAATGGTAATCCAACAGGATTCAACTCTATCTTAGAAATGACTGCCGAATATAGGTTTCCAATATACGGGAAATTTAGAGGTGTAGTGTTTAATGACAACACATTTATCGGTGAGGGATCTTACCCCGATTATAACAAAGGATACTATAGCGCAGGTGTTGGTCTACGTTATGTCACACCTATTGGTCCTATAGCGATAGACTTTGGATTCGATATAGAAAATCCTCTTAACCAGTATGCTATTCATTTTCATATTGGAGAACTTTTTTGATAAAAGGGACATATCTTTTTCTTAGATGTATGATTATCATTATTATCACTGCGGCTGTAATCATAGTGGCTCTTGCAACGCGTCCTGAGACTTTACAATATGTTGGAGTAAAATTAATAAAAGCAAATGGAGTAGAGTACAGTAAAATAGAAGGTTCATTGCTAGATGGGTTTACGGTGCATGATGTTAACTACGCAGATGCTGTTCTAATAAAAACTCTTAAAATAAACTATAACCTAGCAATGCTTTTGAATCCGACACCGATAATAAAAAAAATCAGGGTTGATGGTTTAACTGTGATTTCTAAAAACTTACCTTCAAGCGAAAAAAATGATAATAAACTTTCTATAATTCCTTTTTCTATCTCAAAACTACAACTT
>JAQIBW010000124.1 GCA_027858865.1 Sulfurimonas sp.
ATGTCTCAAGACTAAAAAATTTTTATATATTACAAGTGATGATGAATCATGAAAATTATTGAAAAAAAAATTATCCCCTATCTAATAGTTGTTGTTCCTCTTGCTCTTGATTTAACGGCAAGTTTTTTTATTACTACTTTTTATATTGAAAAAGTAAATGCATACTTTCATAAAGTAAAAGAGGGTTCTATGAAAGAGCAAGTAGAGTCCAAAAAGGCAAAGAGTGAGATCTGGGTACAACAGCTAAACCTTCTCTTTGATTACAAAAACAACAGAGTAGAAGAAGATATCAAAGCAGAGTTGCAGACAAGGGTAGATATGGCATATAAAAGTGCTAGGTTTATTTATGAGAAGTATGAGGGAAAAAAAGGCAAGAGTGAGATTAAAGAGCGTATCATAGATGCTCTGAATCAAATGACCTACAGCACAAAAAAAGATTATATATTTATAGCTGACTTTACTGGAAACAGTATACTATCAAGAAGCTCTTTACTTAACCAAAAAAATATAAGTGCTTATGAAGATGTTGATGGAAGATCTATAATCCTAGAAGAGATACAGAAGGTCAGAAAATATGGTGAGGGCTTTTTAGAAAGTAACTTCTATACTGGTGCCGGAAAGCAGATTATTTTAGTTAAAGACTTAGATATGTATGGCTGGTATATAGGGTCATCTACAAATGTTTTAGAAAAACTAGAAGTTCTAAAGTCTTCACTTTTAGGAATGCTTAAAAGTATACCGATGGACAGTGCTGATTTTATGGGTCTTTATGATGATAAAAAAGCTATTTTTTTATCTAAAAAGATGAGAGAATTTCTAGGCGATGATTCACTTGAAATTATAAGTAAAAATCTCTCTCAAGAGCCAACTTGGTACAAAGACAAGGTAGATGGAATCTACTACTACAGTAGATATTATGAGCCTCTTAACTGGTACTTGGTTTATGGATTTGAAATCTCTAAAATGAGTAAAAAAGAGTTAAAAAAACAGACTGAGCTAGAAGAAATTCTTGACAATGAGTTAGAGTTCATCATCAAAGCTTCTGGATCTATTGTAATTTTTGTTGTTATATTGTCACTTTTATTATCTAGAAAAATCAACCAAATATTTTCTCAGTATCAGATGGAGGTTCAAAAAAGAACTGATGAGTTGGAGAAGTTAAATGAGTCTTTAGAACAAAGAGTTTTAAATGGTTTAAAAGCGCATAGACAAAAAGACAAGATGCTCATCCAACAATCAAAAATGGCTGAGATGGGAGATATGCTTAGTATGATTGCACATCAGTGGAGGCAACCACTAAATCAGATGTCATATCTTTTTATGAATATTGACTCTGCTTATGAGTATAAAGAGTTAACAAAAGAGTACCTTGATGACAAGCTAAAGGAGGGAAATACTCTTTTAGAATTTATGTCTGTAACTATAGATGACTTTAGAAACTACTTTAGACCAGATAAGTCTAAAGAGTTTGTTTTAGTAAGCGATGTTGTAACTACAAGTGTTTCACTTATGCAAAAGTCACTAGAAGTTAGTGGTGTTGAAGTAGAATTAGAGTCTCGGGGAAGAGACCTGACCCATATATATAAAAATGAATTCATACAAGTTATGCTAAATTTAATTAAAAATGCAAAAGATATCTTAGTAGACAAAAAAATAAAAAATCCTAAAATAATCATAACATCCAGATGTGAGAAAGAAAAGCTTATAGTTGAGGTGTGTGATAACGGTGGTGGAGTAGATGAAAAAGTAATAGATAAAATCTTTGACCCATACTTCTCTACAAAAGACAATCAGGGTGGAACAGGACTGGGACTTTATATGTCTAAGATGATTATAGAAGAACATTTAAATGGAAAACTAAGTGTCCGTAACTCTGAAGATGGGGCATGTTTTAAAATCGAGATTTAATTTTATTTTTTAATGATTGATTGTTATTGTTAGTATAGAATACGCGCAAATGAATTCAATTAAAAATAAAATATTATTGGTATTACTTTTCACATTCACTTTTTTTGTGATGCATGACTATATAGTTGTAGTCGATCATCACGCAGACTTTAAATCTAAAGCTTTTCATATAGAGAATGAAGATACCTCTGTAGGTGTACAGGCTCATATTCATGAAGCTATTCATATGATTTTGGCTTTTAATTTTGAGTCAAAGTTGTCACTACAAGTAAAACTACTAGATTCAAAACCTTCAGTTGCTCCTTTTAGTCTAATCTCCCATATAAACTTAGTTCCACAAAGACCCCCTTTAACTTAACCTTTTTTCTATATGCATATAATATTTTTAAAAAAAGGTCAAACAATGAAACTAAAATTATTTTTAGTGTTTTTCTTTACTCTTAATGCTTATTCTCAGAATTTATCAGAGATTATAGAAGCACTACAAAAGAGTAATAAAACACTTTCTATTACACAAAAAACTTATTCAGATATAGCTAAAAATGAGATATTTGATACACAAGAAGCGCCAGAACTTGGACTTAGCTTATCTCAAGCTGATGAGAGCACACAAGATGGTTTAGAATATGCAGTAGGCATATCTCAAAAATTGGCTCACCCATTCGCATCTGACAGTAAAACAAATGCAACAGATGCCTTAACAAAATCAATAAAACAAAAGACAAAACATAAACTACATATACTTACTTTAGAAGTATCATCAAGATACCACTCAGCATGTACTTCAAAAGAGATGAGCGATGGAGCGGATCTACTTTATAAAGAGCAAAGCAGTAGATTTAATCAACTCCAACGCGCTTATGATTTAGGGGAGATATCTAAAAAGAGTCTTCTTTTTAATAAGCTTGATTTAGCCAAGCTACAGCAAAAAGTAGCATCTCATAAGAGAAGTTACTTGACAGAGTTGTCATATCTTCAAGAATCTATAGATAATTTAACTATAAATGAGCTTTCTTGTAATGATTTGGTAGAAATATCTAGAGATATCAAACTAAACTCAATTCAAGAACATGGTGAAATAAAAGAGATAACATATCAGCAAAGCGCTGCAAAATCTTTTTATGATGTTTACAATTCATCATTTAAATCACTTGGATATGAACTCTTATATGAAAAAGAGTTAGATAAAACTCGTTATACATTTGGACTTAGCATCCCGCTAGGCGGGGCGACATCTCAGACTCAAAAACAACAGGCAGAATATTTATTTAAAAACTCTTCATTAGTAGCTGAGAAAGAAGCACTAACTTCAGAGATTATTAATGCTTCAAAATCTTTACAGTTAAAGATAGAGACACTTTATGATGAGTATACGCTTCTCAATCAAGAAATCCTGCCAATGAGTTTTGAGCTTAGAGGGCTCTCAAAATCTGCTCTTAGTGAGGGGGAAGGTACTATTATGGAGTATCTAGATGCTACAAGGTCTTATTCTGAAAACTTACTAGAGATGTTAAAAATCAAAAAAATTTACTACTATGAGCTTTTTGAACTATATAAAAGAGCCGATTTAGATTTAGGAAAAAAATTATGAAAAAAATATTTACTTTATTAGTTATTAGTATGAGTCTATTTGCTGCTCAAACTATCGAAATATCAAAGAAGCAACAAGATGACTTGGGTGTAAACATTCAAGAAGTCACAATTATTGACTCTATCCCTGTTGGGCCATATAATGGAATTGTTACGTTAGATAAGAGAGATATTATCTCAATAGGCTCTACTGTAGAAGCTGTGGTTGAAAATATACATGTTAGAAATTTAGAGCATGTAAAAAAAGGAGAAAAACTTTTAACACTTAAGAGTAATGAGCTTTTGAATCTTCAAGAAAAGTACATTAAAGCCTTGATTGAGAGTAAAACAATTGATAAGAATTATGAGAGAAATCAAAAACTTCAAAGCCAAGGCATTATCTCATCAAAGAAACTTTTGGAATCAATTCAAAAAAAGCAAAGCAGTGACTTAAGAGTTAAACTGAGTGCAAATGAACTTCTTGCAAGTGGTTTTAGTAATAACATGTTAGTAAGAGTTCAAAATAATCATCAACCGATTATGCAGTTTAATATTCTTGCTACAAGAGATGGAATCATCAATAAAATAGATGTAAATATCGGTGAAAAAGTAGAATCAAATCGTAGTATGATGAATATTTATGCAGATGGGAAAAGGTTTATAGAACTTAGTGTTCCTGTTCATACTGTAGGAAGTATTTCTATAGGAGACAAGTCTTCCTTTGAAGCATATAGTGCAAAGATTACGGCTATAGGAAATGTGGTAAACAGTGAGTCACAATCTGTGCAAGTAAGAGCTCTAATCGATAATGCTAAAAATATCATGATAAATAGAATATACCCAGTTATTATCACTAAAAAGATAAGCGGCGCTGTAAAGATTAAAAAGAGTGCCTTAGTCTTTGATGGCAATAACTCGTATGTTTTTAAAAGAGTAGCTAAGGGTTTTGAAGTTATTAGTGTTAGCATTATTAAAGAAGGACCTTCGTGTTACATCGTACATGCTAATTTAAAAGCCGGAGATGCTGTAGCTGTTAGCTCTACATCAGCACTATTAGGTGCTGTGGAATTTTCAGATGAGTGAAAAGTTAATTAGTTTTGCGCTTGGGCAAAAGGTATTAGTTCTTTTAATAGCGATGGCTGTTCTTTTATTTGGAGCATATTCTATGCTCAAATTACCTGTAGATGCTTACCCTGATGTAGCGCCTACACAAGTGAAGATTATTCTAAAATCTCCTGGTATGACACCTGCTGAAATGGAAGCTCGCGTAATGATTCCAGTTGAGCAAAATATGCAGAGTATTCCAAATCAGAAGATAGTGAGATCACTGGCTAAGTACGGTCTTTGTGATATTACTATTGACTTTGATGATGGAGTTGATATCTACTGGGCAAGACAACAAGTTACGCAAAGATTAACAGAAGTTCAAGACCTGTTACCTCCAAATGTATTGGGTGGACTAGCTCCTATTACTACACCTTTGGGTGAAGTTTTGATGTTTACAATAGAGTCAGATACTCTTGATTTAATGCAAAAGAGAACACTTCTTGACTGGGTAATAAATAAAAGAATTCGCTCAGTAGATGGTGTAGCAGAAGCTAATGCACTCGGTGGTTATGTTAAGACATACGAGATAGTTCCTGATTTTAACAAGATGAAACTCTATAAAATAAACATGAAGCTACTTCAAGAAGTAGTTAGCCAAAACAATAAAAATGATGGAGTTGGAAGACTCTCAATCGGGGAGCAGAGTCTTTTTATACGTTCAGAGGGAAGACTCAAAGATATACCAGATATTTCAAATCTTATTGTTAAGTATGAAAACGGCAGAAATATCAGAATCTCAGATATTGCAGAGGTAAAAATAGGCTCTTTAACAAGAGGTGGCTTTGTAACAAAAGATGGAAAAAAAGAGGCTGTTGAAGGTATTGTATTATCAAGAAAGGGTGTTGATACATCAGGAGTTTTAAAAAGAGTAAAAGCAGAACTCCAAAAAATAGAAAAAGATTTGCCAAAAGGTACAACTCTAAATATTTTTTATGATCGTTCAGACTTAGTTTCAAAGGCTATAGAGACAGTTTCTATGGCACTCTTAGAAGCACTTGTTCTTATAGTTATAGTTCTGTTTTTATTTCTAGGAAACTTTGCATCTGCATTTAGTGTAGCAATTATTTTACCTTTTGCAGGGATGATGACATTTATCGCAATGGGTTACTTTGGCATCACTGCAAACTTAATGAGTTTAGGTGGTTTAGCAATCGCCATAGGAATGCTCGTAGATGCAGGTGTTGTTATGGTTGAAAATATTAGTGAGCATCTGTATGATGAAAAGTATAAAGATGAACCTAAACTAAGACTGGTTATGAAGTCTGCAAAAGAAGTAGCGACACCAGTTTTTACAGGTATTTTAATTATTATTATCGTTTTCTTACCACTATTAACACTTGAAGGACTAGAAGGTAAACTTTTTGTACCAGTAGCGCTTAGTATAGTTTTTGCGTTGACTTCATCACTTATACTAGCCCTAACTTTTATCCCTGTTGTAAGTTATTATGTTTTAAAACAGGTTCCACATAAAAAAGTTCCTATGATGGTTTTTTTGGAAAAAAGATATGAAAAAATCCTAAAATGGTCTCTAAATCATCAAAAAATAGTTTTCTTAGTTGCAGCTATTTTATGGATAGCAGCAGTTGGAGCTTACACTCAAGTAGGTAAGACTTTTATGCCTACTCTTGATGAGGGCAATGTGATTATCGGAATTGAGAAAAATCCGTCTATTTCACTTGAAGCTAGTAAAGAGATAGATTTGAAAATTCAACAATCTCTTTTGAGAGAAGTTCCTGAGATTATATCTATAGTTGCCCGTGGTGGTAGTGATGAGATAGGACTTGATCCAATGGGCTTAAATGACACAGATACATTTTTAGTCCTTAAGCCTAAAGAGGAGTGGAGAGTCCCATCAAATGAGTGGTTACTCGATGAATTAAGAAAAGTCTTGGATGAATTTGTCGGCATTGAATATGGTTTTACACAGCCTATAGCCATGAGAATCTCAGAGATGCTAAGTGGTTCACGCGGTGATATAGTAGTAAATATTTATGGTGATGATACTCAAAAACTAGAGAGTATAGCCAAAGATATCTTTAGGATTACAGAATCTATAAAAGGTAGCAGTGATGTATACAAAAAGGCAAATGATGGTGTGGCTTATTGGCAAGTAGACTTTAAAGATGAAGCTATGGCACGTTATGGGGTCAGTAGGGATGAACTTTCATCATATCTACAAGCAAGTGTAAACGGAGTAGAAGTAGGAATAATCCAAGAAGACCTTAGACGAATACCTCTTATGATAAAGGGTTCGCAAAACTTACAAAAGAGCATGAGCACAAATATTGATTTACAATATGTACTGAGTAATGGGGCTAGCGTTGAGATAAATGAGTTGGTAAGCTTTAAAATGACACAAGGACCAGTGCAGATAAACCATGAAAATGGGATGAGAAAAAGTCTTGTTCAGACAAATGTTATTGGTCGTGATTTAGTCGGTTTTGTTGATGAATTAAGCTCTAAGATAAAGTCTTCTATTAAGTTGCCACAAGGATACTTTGTTGAGTATGCCGGAGAGTATCAAAATCAGCAAAGAGCTTCAAAAAGATTATCTTTTATAATTCCTTTAAGTATAGGTCTTGTTTTTATTTTATTGCTTATGACATTCAAGTCCAGTTTACAAGCATTTTTAGTCTTGCTAAACATTCCTTTTGCTCTAATAGGTGGAGTTTTTGGACTTTACTTTACAGGTGAATATATGAGTGTTCCAGCTACTGTAGGATTTATTGCTCTTATGGGTATAGCAGTGCTAAATGGAGTTGTTATGCTTAACTATTTTAATTATTTAAAGAGTAGTGTAAAAGATTCTTTAGAACTTGTTACAACAGGCTCTATTAGGAGACTTCGACCGGTTCTTATGACAGCAGCTATCGCGGCACTTGGTCTTATCCCTATGCTTTTTGCATCGGGCCCTGGTTCTGAGATACAGAAGCCTTTGGCTATTGTTATCATCAACGGTTTAGTGTCATCTACATTTTTAACTTTGGTATTGTTACCTATTTTGTATCATAAGTTTGTTTTGAACAAAGAAGATTAAATATTAGAGATTCGCTTATCGGTTAGTCTGATAAGCGAATAAAAAAAGCTTGTTACTAAATTAGTTCTAACGCTCTTGTACTAACATATCTTTTAGCAATCTCATCGACTCTGCTAGTCGCTAACATAGCCACGATAAATGTAAATACAACTGCATAACTATATGCTAAACCCAGAATATATGCTAGTGCTAAAAATCCAAAAAGAGGGATAGCTACAAAGAATATACCAAGCATTATCTTAACTTGAATTTTGATGTTTGTCTCAAACTTTGTATCACAGCCAACTACACAAGTCAGAGGATTTGCTTCAAAGTTTTTAAGTTCTTGAGAGATGTTTATAGCCAAGGCTTTCCCCTCATAACTATTCTCAGTTTTTTTAAATATTTCTCGTACACTATCGCATAAAAATCTATCAGTTGTATTTAGAAATTTTTTAATCATAAGACTTCCCCATACTGTTTATAAACATATTATAACATATCTTTATATTTATTACAATTATGCACTATATGTATGTAGTTTGTATCCGCTTCCAGATATATTTTCAATACAATTCTCAGGAACTTTTTTTCTTATCCCACGAACTAGAGAACGAATGGCATCTTGGCTCATACCTTCATATGCCCAGATAGCACTTTCAATCTCTTCATACTTAACAACTCTAGTATAGTGATGAGCTAGAAGGTCAAGAAAAAGGGTCTCATTTTTTGTTAGTTTTATCTCTTTTTTAGCATCATAAATTAGTTTTTCATAAGCATTGTATTTGCATGTTGGAGATAGTGCAAGATTGAACTTACTTTTATCTTCAATAAACTCTATAGATTTTTCCAAAGCACTGATTAATTTCTCTTTTGTTATAGGCTTTATAATATACTTAACAAGTTGCAATTCAACTGCTTTTAGCAGATATTTAGTGTCTGAGTGAGCTGTTGCTATGATGATTTGAACATCTTTGTCATGGGCTCTTATGTAACTTGCCATATCTATGCCATTAAGGTGAGGCATACTGATATCTGTAATGATGATATCAGGCTTATGTTCCCTCCAAACTTTAATGGCTTCTTTGCCATCTTTTGCTTGGAGAACTTCTTTAGCAACACGCTCTAAGTACTCAACAGCACTTTTTCTGACCATTTCGTTGTCCTCGACATAAAGAACAGTGAAGTTTTTTAGCATATCTTTCATAATTTATTCCTCAATTTAGATATTATACTACTATGAATATACAAACACAATATAACTATGAAAAAACATGGACAACAACAAACGAGGTGGATCTTCTTAGAATGATAGAAGAGGAGATTGGGGATGCAGATCCAAAAGGAACTTTGACTTATGTAAAAGAAGCTATAAAAGACGGAAAAATAATAACTGTAGGCAGTTGTAGATTTAGAATTCAAAAAGAGGAGTCACAAAATGTTTCAAAATAGCGATATAGCAAAGTTAATCATCAGGCTTAGTCTTGGTATCTTGATGTTATTTCATGGTGTAGAAAAAATTATAAATGGCATCAGTGGAGTTAAGTACCTAACAACAAATGCAGGACTTCCTGAGTTTCTTGCTTATGGCATTTACGTAGGTGAATTTGTTGTACCTATCTTTATAATTCTTGGGCTATATGCGAGAGTTGCTTCAGTAGTTTTAGCTCTAAATATGCTTATGGCTATCTTTTTAGCTCATGGAGGATCACTGTTCGCATTAGGGGAACATGGTGCACCTGTTATTGAACTTCCACTCTTTTATCTTGTGCTTTCAGTATCTCTGTTTTTACTAGGTTCAGGAAGATATAGCGTTAATTCTAAGTGATTATTGTCCATTTTATGGATGAGGAACTTTCAGTTTAGAGTTTAAACTCCATCCGATGATAGCCATTAAAACTATAACGGCTATTGCTGGTAAAATCTCATAGGCATGAGTAAGATACACTAACCATAGTAAAATTGCCCCTAATGGAGTCGGTACACCAGTAAAGAATTTATCTACTTCTCCGGCATCTGTATTAATGTTAAAGTGAATAAGTCTTCTTAGACCTGAAATAACATAATAGATACTGACAATTGCTGCAAGTATCATTAAGCTTCCTGAGAGAGAAGTTGCATAAACAGCTTGAAAGATTAAAAATACAGGAACAAGAACAAAACTTAAAAAATCTGCAAAGCTATCAAGCTGAACACCAAACTCATTTGATAAGTTATATTTTCTAGCAATTTTACCGTCAAATATATCAAATGCACCACCAATCCATGCAAGAATGATAGCTAGAATAAAGTTGTTTTGAGTGATAAAATAAGTAGCGAGAAGACCAGCTGTAATGTTTACAAAAGTAAAAAGATTTGCCAGATTAAAGTGAGAATTAGCTTGGTATAAAAATTTCATAAAGTACCTTGAGGGAAGTTTTGATGTAATTATATCTCTTATCCTCCTATTAATCAATTTTTTATCTCTGTATTTGTAGTAAAATAATATATATATATGATAAATAATAATACTAATGATAATAT
>JAQIBW010000143.1 GCA_027858865.1 Sulfurimonas sp.
AGATTATATCAAAGTTTATAGCTATAATACGCTTATGAAAAAAAGATTTATTGCAGAATTTGAAGAACAAAGTTTTACACAGATAATATTCCCTCACGCAAATAGTGACTGGGCTAGCTACTTAGAAGAAGCCCAAATGTGCTTTAAAAATATTATCAAGATAATTATAAAATATCAGAAATGTCTAGTTGTCTGCGACAATATTGAGTCGGTAAGAAAGCATTTTAAAGAAAATAAAAATCTATTTTTTACAGAGTATGAGACAAACGACACCTGGGCTAGAGACTGTTCTGCTCTTTGTATTGAAGATGAAAAAGAGATAAAACTATTGGACTTTACTTTTAATGCTTGGGGTGGAAAATTTGAGTCTTTAAAAGATAATCTTATGAGCCGTAGCATCTCTAAACACTATGCATCTGAGATGGCATCTATTGACTTTGTTTTAGAAGGTGGTGCGGTTGAGAGTAACGGTGTTGATGCTATTTTAACAACCTCAACTTGTATGCTAAATAAAAACAGAAATCCAGAGCTAGATGCTATACAAGTAACGCAAAAACTAAGTGAATTTTTTGGTGCATCTAAGATTTTGTATCTAGAACATGGTTATTTAGCAGGTGATGATACCGACTCTCACATAGATACTTTAGCTCGTTTTATAGATGAGAAAACTATTATGTATGTTAGATGCGAAGATAAAAATGATGAACATTATCAAGAATTAAAACTTATGGAAGAAGAACTTCAAGACATTGCATCTGAGCAAGACTATAAACTAATAGCTCTTCCTATGACAGATGCCGTTTACTTTGAAGATGAAAGATTACCGGCAACTTATGCCAACTTTCTTTTTGTAAATGGTGCTGTGATTGTCCCAACTTATGGAGTTAAGCAAGATGAGGAAGCTTTAAATATCTTTAGAGCTACATTTAAGGGCAGAGATATCATCGGTGTTGATTGCTCTACTCTTATTAAGCAACACGGCTCACTTCACTGCGTTAGTATGAACTTTTCCAGTGGCGTTACTCTCAGATGACTTTCCTTGGTCTAAGATAGCCATTCCACTGATTATAAAATAGGTTGCTAACCCAAAACCTAGTGCTATTAAAAATACTCTTTTTATTTTTTCTATTTTACTCATATTGGAATTTTAGCGGTTATTTATAAACAAATTAACACTATCCTAACACTATTTTTATATGATAAAGTAATTTTAATATTTAAGGTAAGTTATATGAAAAAAATTATTCCTCTATCTCTCATAGCTATTGCTTCTCTTGTCGCAAGTGAAGTAGAACTAGCTCCAATCAGCGTAGAATCAACTGTTATCACAGAAGTAAGCCAAAATGCTCAAGTATCAGCAGATTTAGCTCAGGCACTAAGTTCAAGTGTACCAAGTATAGACATGAATCGTCGTAGTGGTATTGCTAATGACATCTATATTCGTGGTCAAAAAAGAGATAATATCTCTGTTGATGTTGATGGAACAAAAGTTCAGGGTGCATGTGTAAACAGAATGGACCCTCCTACCTCTCATATTATCACTAACCAAATCGATACGATTGAAGTAATCGAAGGACCTTACGATGTTGAAAGTATGGGGACACTAAGTGGTGGAATTAAAATCACAACCAAGAAACCAACAAAAGGTTTTCATGGTCAAGTAGACTTTGGTTATGGTAGTTTTAACTATACAAAAGTTGGTGTTACACTAAGTGGTGGAAATGATACTGTTCGTGTTTTAGTAAGTGGTTCTAGTGAGTCAAGTGACCAATACAAAGATGGTAATGGTGATACTTTATCTGAGCAAATTGATAATTATGTAGCTGCCAATCCAAACTTAATTACAGACGGTCCTCCAGTTGGAAAATTTGACCCGAGACTTCAACCAGCATATAAAGATATGAGAGCATACAAAAAAGACTCTATTATGTCAAAAATGTTTATCAATGTTACTGATGATCAAGAACTTCAACTAAGCTATACAAAAAATAATTCTCAAGATGTACTTTATCCAAGTTCAAAAATGGATGCTGATTATGATATATCAAATATTTATAGTGTAGCATACAATATAAAAAACATTAGCGACCTTTATAAAAATATAAATCTACAATATTACTATTCTGATGTTGATCATCCAATGAGTACAACATATAGAATGTCATCTCTATCAGCTGCTGGGATTATGACTAATCACCTACAAACTACTATGCAAGGTGTAAAATTAAAAAATGACTTTGATATAAACAGTTTCAAACTTTTAGTTGGTCTTGATGGAAGCAAAAGAACTTGGGATGGTAACTATTATAAGAATGGTGCACCTTTCATGGGTGGAAGAAAAAGTTTAGATGATTCTGAAACAAATAATGCTGCAATTTTCGCAAAACTAGATAAAAAATATGGAGCTTTTGGATTTAGTCTTGGTGCTAGATATGATTCTAGTAAAATAACACATGCCACTTTACAATCAAATGATTACACATCTTTTGGTGCAAACTTAATGACTACATATAACTTAAGCAAAGAAAATAAAATATTTTTAGGTTTTGGTCAAGCTTCTCGTATCCCAGATGCTAGAGAACTTTACTTTAATAGTTCAGCAAATAATTATGTTGGTACACCAGATTTAGATCAAACTACAAATAGAGAGGTTGATTTAGGGTATGAAACTGACAACAATGCATTTAAACTAAAAATCAAAGGTTTTTACTCAATGTTGAGTGATTACATCTATTATCAAAAACAAGCAAATGGTACAGCTATAACTACAAACAACTTTAAAAATATAGATGCAACTGTATATGGTGCTGAATTAACTGCTTCTTACTACGCAACTGATGATGTTACAGTAGATTCAGGTATCTCATATAAAAGAGGTGAAAAAGATAAAGCTCTAACAGGACAAACTGATAAGGATTTATCAGACATGACACCACTGAGAGGAAATGTAGCTGTAAACTATGAGTATCAAAATGCAAGTGTAGCTTCTATAGAAGTTCAAGCTTCTGATAAATGGAGTAATTATGATTCAGATAATGGTGAACAAGAGTTAGGTGCTTGGGCAGTGCTTAATCTAAAAGTAAAACATGCAGTTAACAAAAACTTTGATTTTACTCTAGGTGTAAATAACATACTTGATGAAACATACTCTCAATCAAATACTTATGCTGATTTAACACTTTTAACTGGTGGGGCAACAGACGTAATGCTTTTAAATGAACCAGGAAGATACGTTTACACTAACTTAACTTTCAAATTTTAGACTACCACGTATAACAAGTCTCTACATCTTGTAGATTCTTGTTAATCTTTCCTTCTAATAAAGTAAAAACAAAAGACAATTTCAATAAACTACCTTAATGAAAGCAATAACAAATATATACAATAGTTTTATACATGCAAATAAATTAGCTACAGTTTTTATCCTTACATTTTTTAGCATTATTATCTCTTTTATACTCGTGATGTTTATCATGGCATTCATTGATTTTACTGTTGGTTCAGAATCTATAAGTTACTA
>JAQIBW010000174.1 GCA_027858865.1 Sulfurimonas sp.
ATCAACGTGACTCCTATTCTTGATAGAGTTAAAGACAAAGAAAACTATGCTTCACTGATAAATAAAACAACAGATGCTTACGCTGGATATCTTACAAATGAGCCTTTTTATTTTAAAGAAAGAGGGATAGATATAAACATTATCAACCCTGCAAACTATGGTCTTGATCTATATGGAGATATGCTTTTTACAAATTTAGAAGAGGCAAAAAATCATCCACAGAGAGTTGAAAAGTTCAAACAAGCAACTATAAAAGGCTGGTACTATGCGTTAGAGCATAAAGAAGAGATTATAAAACTAATCAAAGAAAAATATGCAAAAAATAAATCTATAAAGCATCTTAGATATGAGGCTAATGCTATAGAAGAAGTTATACAACACAAATCTATTCCAATAGGAACTATAGACAAGGGAAGGATTAGATACGCTCTTCAAATATATAAAAGACATGGGTTGATAAAAAATGATATTCCTACAAATGATTATATCTTTGAACCATTCAATGAAAAAACAGCGCTAGATGATACACAAAAAAATAAGCTTTTCACAGACGAAGAAAGCGATTATTTGAAAAAGAAAAAAGTCATTACTATGTGTATAGACCCTGACTGGATGCCATTTGAGAAAAATGAAAAGGGCAAACATATCGGGATGAGTGCAGACTATATAGATGTCTTAAAAGATGAAATCGGTGTACCAATAAAAATGGTAAATACTAAGACTTGGCTAGAATCTCTTGAATCTGGCAAAGCTAGACAATGTGATATTTTTTCTCTGGTTATGCCTACTAAAGAGAGAAGAAAATGGTTAGAGTTTACTAAGCCATACCTGAGTATTCCATTAGTGATTGTAACAAATTTGGATGAGTTTTTTGTTAGTGATTTTAGTAAAGTTATTGATAAAAAGATAGGACTAGTAAAAGGTTATGCTTATGGGGAGATACTAAGAGATAGGTATCCTAAAATGAATCTTGTAGAAGTAAAAAATGTTCAGGATGGACTTGAGCAGGTAAAAGAAGGAAAGATTTTTGGCTTTATAGGCACATTGGCAACTACCGGTTACCACATTCAAAAAGATTATATCGGTCAGTTAAAAATAGCAGGTAAGTTTGATGAAAAATGGGAATTAGGAATTGGAGTAAGAAATGATGAGCCAATACTTAAAGATATATTTGATAAAGCTATCGCTCAGATTTTACCAGATACACAACAAGAGATTTTAAATAAATGGATATCAGTTAGTTACGATAGAGAAATCGATTATAAGCCTATATTACAGTGGATAACCAGTATTATAATTGTATTTACTATTATCCTATTTCTCATATTAAGAATAAATAGAAAACTAAATATAGAAATACGAAGCCGTATAGAAACAGAAAAAAAACTACAAGAACTCTCGATTACAGATGAGCTGACTACACTCTACAATAGAAGATACTTTAATGAAATATTCCCAAAACTTATAAACAGTGCCAAGCGTGAAAATACAAATATATGTTTTGCTATTATGGATATAGATTACTTCAAACTTTATAATGATACCTATGGTCATATAAGCGGTGATATTGTACTTAAAAGCATATCTCAGTCATTAAAAAGCTCTCTATCAAGAGCAGATGATTATTGTTTTAGGTTAGGTGGGGAAGAGTTTGGTATCCTCTTTAAAGGTTTAGATAAAGAACAAGCTACAGAATTTATTAAACAAATGAAGCAAAATATTGAAGACCTTAAAATAAAGCATGAAAAGAACAATGTAAGTAAATATGCTACTGCTTCATTTGGTTTAGTAATCAGAGATGCAGCATCTATAAAAGATGAAAACGAGTTGTATAAAGAAGCATATGACTTGCTGTATAAAGCCAAAGACAGTGGCAGAAATAAGGTTTGCGTAAGTGACTAGATAAAAGCTGTTAAAACTTCTGTGTTTAACCCCATAGCTGTACTCTCAAAGCCTCTGACTTCTTTGATGTAAGCTTTACAAAAGCCTTCAACCATACAAGCTCCAGCCTTTCCTCTGTACTCACCACTTTGCAGATAATTTTCTAAGGCGTCAAGATTAAATTCATCAAAAATATAATCAGTTTGAGAGATATCTATAATCTTTTTTTCTTTTGAGTGGTAAATCATGCATGTTACTATAGAAGTTACATTTCCGCTTTGAGTCATTAAGATATTTCTAGCATCGTCTATGCATCTAGCCTTACGCAGTATTTGACCCTGAGCTGTTACTACTGTATCAGCAACCAGAAGTGGATAATCTTCAAAACCAAATTCTTTTAGATTGGCGTTATACTTTCCAAGTGTAGCTTGATATACAAAATTTTTAGCAGATGAGGCAATAATTGCATCTTCGTCGAAGTCTACAGCCTCTTGAATAAACTCTATCCCCGCAGTGCGTAGAAGCATCGCCCGAGTCTCAGAGCCAGATGCCAGTCTTATCATTATTCTTCAAGAGCCTTAGCTTCTTCAAGTTTATCATTTTTAATATATAAAACTACTCTAGTAGTTCCCTCTTCTTGGGTTCGCATATTGTCATACAAGTTTTGTATTTCTATCGCTTTTTCTCTTGAAATAGGCTCTCTAACAGATTTATATTCTGTTGCTACTCCATCTTTCATTACAGTAGAAACTCTAGCATGTACCCAGTAATAACCACCATCTTTACGACGATTTTTTACATAACCGTTCCAAACATCACCTTTTTTTATAGTTTCCCATAAGTTAGTAAATGTTGATTTTGGCATATCTGGATGTCGTATAAGATTATGATGTTGACCTATAAGCTCATCTGGTTCATATCCTGAAATATCCGCAAATGTATTATTTACATAGGTAATCTTGCCTGTAAAATCAGTACGAGAGACAATAAGCTCATCTTCTGGTACTTCTGTCTCATAAAACATATCAAAACTTGTTTGCATAATTATTCCTTTGTAATAAACTCTGTACTATTTTAACCAATTCATGTTAAAAAAGAGAAGAAAAATATGAACCTATAAAAATAGCAATAACACCTAAAAGAATATTAGCTGGAACTTGATATTTTCCGATGAATTCCAGTTGTGATTTTGCAAGTGCAAAATTACCATCTTCTAGGGCTTTAGATGCTCTATTTCTTCTTTTCATCATTACGATAAGGTTAATAAACATTACAGACCAAATACCCTCTTTAGCGTGTGACAAAACACTATATTCACTCTGAGACAAGCCATAACCTTTTATCATTACTACAGCAGTAAGAAGTAAAATAATTACAAATGGAAGTACGATAGTAAACAGTCTCTTAAGTCCATGAGCTATACGTTCTAATCTTTTTGCAGGAGATTCTATCTCTATAAATGATGGATGAGCAGCGTAACGCATCGATACCATTCCACCTACCCAGATAACAGCAGAAATAACGTGTAAAAAAACTATGAAAGTCTTATACTCTAAAAAAAACTCTTGCACTACGAAAGAACCTCTGTAATGAACTCAAGTGCAGCAACTTTAGCTTCTGGCAATTTAGTTTTGTCTTTTGCACCAGCTTGTGCGAAGTCTGGACGACCACCGCCACCGCCACCGAGGATTGGAGCAATTTTTTTAATCCAGTCTCCAGCTTTTGCATCTGCGTTTTTTACACCTGCAGCTATAAGAACTTTATCACCTTTTACTTGAAAAAGCATAGCACAAAGTTTCTCATTTTGATTTTTAAGCTCATCGATTTTTTCTTTTATGTCACCAGAAATAAGCTCTTCAACTACAACAGCTACACCGTTGATTTCATTAGTAGTGATTTCTACTTTTGAACTCTCCTCGGCATCTTTAAGTTCTATTTTTAATTCTGCTACGTTCGATTTAAGTCTTGCAATACCAGCTAGAACATCTAAGTTTTTAACATCAGCCTCTACTTGCTTGATTAGTATTCTTTGCTCACAAAAGTATTTATATGCTGCTTGTCCACAAACAGCTTCGATTCTTCTAACACCAGCAGATACACCACTCTCTTTAGTGATGATAAACGAGCCTATGTTAGCAGTGTTGTCAACATGAACACCACCACAGAACTCTACAGAAGCATCTGCGAAACTTACAACGCGAACTTCATCACCATACTTCTCGCCAAACTGAGCTTTTGCACCACTATTTTTAGCATCTTCGATACCCATAACATCAGTTTTAGCACTAATACTTCTTAAAACATCGTTATTTACTCTTGTCTCGATTTCTTCTAGCTCACTTTGAGTCAGTCCTTTTGGATGAGAAAAGTCAAATCTAAGTCTATCAGCATCAACAAGTGAACCTGCTTGAGATATATGATCTCCTAAAACATCATAAAGTACTGCATGTAAAAGGTGAGTAGCTGAGTGATGTTTAATGATTTCATTTCTTGAAATATCAACTTTTGCATCTACTACATCGCCAACTTTTATAGTTGAAGTAACACTAATTTGTGAAAGGTTTAAATCGAAAAATTTTCTAGTATCAAGAACTTTTGCAAAACCTTCTAACTCTCCTAGGTCACCAGTCTGTCCACCACTCTGTGCATAAAAAGGAGTAATATCTAAAAGAACCCAACCTTTTTTTCCTGCATCTAGAGTTTGTACACTTTTAAATTTATCGTCAAGTAGAGCTTGTACTTCACCTGAATGAGCCATAAACTCATAACCAACAAAAGTGTTCTCTCCAAACTTCTCTAAAAGTTCTTTAAAGTCACCGTGAGTCTCGCTGTCTCCGCTACCTTTCCAAGCAGCTTTTGCACGAGTACGTTGCTCTAACATCAACTCTTTAAATTTTGCAGAATCAAGTTTAAGGTTTTTACCTTTTAACATATCTTCTGTAAGGTCAAGTGGAAAACCAAAAGTATCATAAAGTTTAAATGCAACTTCACCGGAAAAAGTTTCTTTTGTGTTTAAAACTTCCTCTTCAAAAAGTGTTATTCCAGACTCAATAGTCTTAAAGAATCTAGCTTCTTCAAGTTCTATCTGCTCTTTAACAGCTTTTGCTTTTACTTTTAGGTAATCGTATTCGCCACCCATAATCTCTACAACTGTGTCCACTAGTTTGTACATAAAAGCTTCTCTAAATCCAAGAAGATAACCATGTCTTACAGCACGACGGAGGATACGACGAAGTACATAACCACGTCCTTCATTTGAGAAGTTTATTCCCTGAGCTAAAAGAAAAAGTGCAGTTCTTATGTGATCTGCAATAACACGGTATGACGCACCAGTTGCATACTCATACTCTTTACCAATAAGTTTCTCTACATCAGCAATAATCGGCATAAATAGAGATGAATCGTAGTTACTAAGAACGCCTTCTTTAATAGCAACAACTCTCTCAAGTCCCATACCAGTGTCAATAGAAGGCTTTGGAAGTTCTGTCATAGTTCCATCAGCACTTTTTTCATACTGCATGAAAACAAGGTTCCAAATTTCTAAAAATCTGTCACCCTCACCACCAAGGTAATCTTCTTCACCACTAAAGTTTTCTGCACCCTGATCATAAAAGATTTCACTAGATGGTCCACATGGTCCAGTATCACCCATTTGCCAGAAGTTATCAGCATCTCCAAGACGAATGATTCTATCTTTTGCAACATGTTTTTGCCAAAGAAGTTCAGCCTCATCATCGCTGTCATGAACAGTAATCCAAAGTTTTTCAACTGGTAGTTCAAGAACTTCTGTTAAAAATTCCCAGGCATAGTCCATTGCTTCTTCTTTGAAGTAATCACCAAAACTAAAGTTACCCAGCATCTCAAAAAAAGTATGATGTCTTGCCGTATGTCCAACATTTTCTAAATCGTTATGTTTTCCACCAGCTCTTAAACATGTTTGACAAGATGTTGCTCGAGGGTTTGTCGGTCTTGGAATTTCACCTGTAAAGATCGACTTAAAAGGGACCATTCCCGCGTTATTAAACAGCAGTGATGCATCCTCCGGCACTAGTGGAGCAGACTCAATTCTCTCATGGTTTTTTGACTCAAAAAATTTTAAGTACTCTTCTCTAATATCCATTTGGTATTCTCTTTTGTAAAATTGCGCGATTATATCTAAAAATATCAATATTACTGTTTAATTGTATCTTGCTAAAAGTAGCTTTAATTTTTAAAAAATAACAAGTATAAATGATGTATAATAGTGTTAATAAGCTATGATAAAGGATTTATTATGAATGTTTCAAGTACAACATCTTTAACTAACAATAATATAAATTTAAGTTCGAATCTTACTAAGCTTTCGTCTGGTTCAAGAATTAACAGTGCGGCTGATGACGCTTCGGGCATGTCGATAGCTGATGGAATGTCAGCTCAGGTTCGCGGGTTGGGTCAGGCAATACAAAATTCAAATAATGCGATAGGTATGGTTCAGGTAGCTGATGGAGCTATGCAAGAGTATGGCAACATACTATACGATGTAAGAGAGCTGACACTAAAAGCATCAAATGGTATTATGAACAGCAGTAACAGAGAAATCATACAAAATGAGATAGATGGGCTACTCTCTTCAGCAAATAATATCATAAGCACCACTTCTTACAATGGTATAAATCTACTTAAGGGTGACAATGAATTTTCATTTCATACCGGAGCAAATGGTGGAGAAAATATTAATGTAGATTTTGGAAAAGCTTCTTCAATATTGCCATCTGTTGATGTTTCAAACTCAGCTAGCATAGAAGATAGTTTGAAAAGTATAGATAGTGCTTTAAAATCTGCCGGGGTTATTATGACAAACTTGGGTGCTGGACAAAATGCTCTAGAATCCAACGTAAGAAATATCTCTGTATCTCAAATAAATGTCGCTTCTGCAGAATCACAAATCAGAGATTTGGATTTTGCAAAAGAGAGTGCAAATTTTAATAAAAATAATATTTTAAACCAAGCAGGCATATTTGCTTTAACACAAAAAAATGCTGTACAGGCAAACGTTTTAAATCTATTAAAATAGATTTAATTCATTTTTTATCTCTACACCGAGATATTTTTTTGTAAATAACTCTGCGGCTATTCCGTTTCCGTCGTAGAGTTTTTCTCTATTTTCGTTTAAAATAGAGGTAGTTCCAAATCCACAACTTGGACTTTTTGATT
>JAQIBW010000273.1 GCA_027858865.1 Sulfurimonas sp.
AGTATTGAGACAATAGTAAATGAATATTCAGCAAATAATATGTTAGGTAGTGGATTAACTTCAACATATGAAGTTTTAAATGATAAGAAAAATAAAAATAGATACCGCTTTTATATTGAGAATAGTCAACAAACCACAACCCTACTAAATAGTATAGGTCTCCTTTTAACTGAAATAGAAAGTAAAGCGACTCACAGGCAATATGAATATTTATATTATAAAGTTATATGTAAAGAAAGTATAATAAAAATTTCTGAAAAAATGAAAATTACACAAAGAGCTATATATGGATATGAGGATAGGTCAAACTATAAATTAGTTCATCAAATTTTTACGTCAATTGAAAAAGCTCTTAAATGAAGGATCCAGTTTTGGAAATATTTAATAGTTATGTCAATGAAATAGGTTTAGTTTTAGTTAGTGCAGTTATCTTATTTTATTTGGCTAATAAACTTAGCGTATTAGCTTTATCAAGCCGAAAAGTTCCTGATGATAGTACATTTAAAAATGGTGCTATCATAGGAAATTTAGAACGTACTATAATATTTATAGGAGTTATAATACAAGGATGGGCTTTAATTGGAATAATAGTTGCCCTTAAAACAGTAGCCAGATATAAAGAACTTGATGGAAAAGACCATTCAGAATATTTTTTAATAGGTTCGATGATTAGTATTTTGGTAGCTATATCTGTTGGTTTAATGTTCGTATCTCTTGTGCAAGAAACAGATTTATTTACACAACTAAAATTTTTGATTTCAACTCAGAGTATTAATGTAACTATTCTACCTTAAATAGATATCAATATTATGGATTATAGATATCCCAAAATTTCTACAGCCACGAAGATAGCTCCCAAGAAAACAATCGAAGATAAAAACACCAAGGCAGTTACAACTCTTGGACTACAGTCATATAAAGATGCAAGATTTACATTTGCAACGGCAAGTGGCATCATAAGCTCTATAAAGATAATTCCTTTTATCATAGCATCTAGCTCTATGTTTACAAGAACCAAAAAGGCTATAGCCGGAAGTAGAATAAACTTAAATGTTAAAACCCAAACGACTAAAGTCTTACTAATTTCCTGAATCTTTGTGCCGTACAAGTAGATACCAAAGAGAAACAGTTGCATAGTCATAGATGCATAAGCACCCATCATAAGAGTGTTTAAAACTACCCCTGATGGTTTGTAACCGTAGATGCTAAGAGTTATGGCAAGTATTGCTGCCCAGAGGATGGGAAGCTTTACGATGTTTAGCAGAGATGTCTTAGTATCAAAACTTCCACGTGAGTAGTAAAACACACCGACAGTATAGACTACAAAAACATTCATAAGGTTTACAACTGTAGTGTAGGGGATGGACTCTTCACCAAAGATGGCGATATTTATAGGGATGCCAAGATTCCCAGTGTTTCCTATGATAGCGGCTACAGTTGCTATGGAGTGTTCTTTTGGAGATTTGAAAAGTCTTTTGGCAACGATGGCTGAGACTATAAGAAGTACGACTACGATACCAAGATAGATGCTAGGCGCGTAGAGAAGTGTGATGTCGATAGGACGGATAAGAAGTCCCCAAAAAGTTAAAAAAACTTGTAAGAAGTAGACATTTATAAGTGTGATAGTCTTATCGTCAATCTGGTCTTTAAAACTCATCTTGGCAATGAAACCCATAACAATAAAAATATATATACCGAGAATGGAAAATATTATTGAACTCATAACGAAATTATATCTGTTATAATTTCACCATGCAAACAATTGAAAATATAAATAACACAATAAAAGAAAACCTAGCCGTAATGGTTTACTTCTCAGCACCAAGCTGCAATGTATGTCACGCACTTAAACCTAAACTTCTAAAAGAACTAGATGCTAACTTTAAAGACTTCAAGGTAGAGAGTGTAGATATCTCAGAGACTGAAGATATTGCACCACATTTTAATGTATATGCCATTCCTACTGTTTTGGTATTTCTTGATGGTAAAGAGTTTTTGCGTAAATCTCGTCACATGAGTGTTGATGAGGTAATTCGTGAGATAAAAAGACCTTATGAGATAATGACATCTTGAACAAAAGTATTTTAATAACGGGCTGTTCTAGTGGCATAGGCTACGACACTGCTCACTACTTACACAACAATGGTTATAAAGTCTATGCGAGTGCAAGGGATGTAACGGATGTAGAGAGGCTAAAAAGCGAGGGTTTAGATGCTTATCTGCTTGATGTGAGAGATGCAAAAAATATAGCAAATGTTTTAGAAAAAATCACAAAAGATAGTGAGCTTTACGCAGTATTTAACAACGCAGGCTACGGACAACCCGGAGCTGTAGAAGATATAACTACTGATGTTTTAAGAGAGCAGTTTGAAACTAATTTTTTCGGACTTCATGAGCTAACACGTCAAGCCATAAAAATAATGCGAAAGCAAGGTTATGGAAGAATCATCCAGCAC
>JAQIBW010000247.1 GCA_027858865.1 Sulfurimonas sp.
CTATAGCTGCTGCTTTTGGAACTTTTGTAAATGCAACGGGACTAGCAAATGGTGTAAGACTACAGAGAGAAGATGTACGAAAATTTAAAGCTAGAGATACACAAAGCAATGAGATGGAAGAGAACTACCCACTTATCGTGAAGGCAAATGGTTCTATAGATAATAATTCAGTAGAATGGATTAGAGAATATATAAAACCAAAATCCTCCCTTACTTCTAAAGACACTAAACAGTTAATGGAATATGGTAAAAAAATACGTAACCTTGTATCTCATGGAGAGGCGGAAAATCTACCTCTGATTTCATATTATGGAACAGGAAGTTTGTGGGCTGAAAAGAGAACTACTTTCGATAAGAAAAACCGGGAAACTAGTAGGTTAAGTGGATATATTGATTGTTTAGATTCATATTCTAGTTATAAATCATTTAAGTCATGGTACGAATACATCTGTAAATCAGAACTTGAGATGAAAATAGAAGCACTAGAAAAACAATCTATTAATTTACCCGATAATGAATTTACAGATATGCGAAAATCACTACAAGAAGCCGTAAATGAAGTAATCAAAGAGAATAGCGGATGGAAAGATATAATCTACAAGCAAAAAGCGAAAGAGATCGTTATGGATCACTTAGAACATGGAGAATTATCAGCTACACGACTAAGTGATGGTATTCGAAGCATGATAGGTCTGGTAGCGGATATAGCATACCGAACTATCAAACTAAATCCTCATCTTAAGAATCCTCCAAAAGAGACATCTGGAATAATCTTAATAGATGAAATAGATATGCATCTTCACCCGAAATGGCAACAAACAGTTTTAACAGATATGAGAAAAGCTTTTCCAAAAATGCAGTTTATCGTGACTACGCATAGTCCTCAAGTTTTATCAACTGTAAAAAGAGAGCAGATACGTATTTTAGGTGACAACACGGTAACAACACCATCTTCACATAGTTTCGGAGAAGATAGTTCAGTACTTTTAGCTGAAATAATGGGTATTTCACCACTTCCACCATTAGAGATAGTTGAAAAAAGAAAAGAGTATCAAAGAGTTGTTGAAGATAGAGAGTATGACTCACAAAGAGCAAAAGCACTAAGAGAAGAGCTTGTAAATAACTATGGAGAAACAAGTACATTTATTATTCAGACAGATATGCTGATTCGAAAATTTGAAGCACTTAAAAAAGTTGGTAAATAATGCATAAGTTAAATAGACCAACGGAGCTAACTGAATTAGCTCAAGCGAGAAGAACATATACTGGAACTATTTCACAAGATGAGGCTTGGAAAAACTTTGGAGATAATGGAGAAAGAACTAAGGTTAGAGAACAACTTGAAAATACTCAAAATTATTTATGTGCCTATTGTGAAAACACACTAGCAAACGATGGACATATAGACCACTTTAAACCAAAATCTTTAGACTGGAGAGTGACTTTTGATTGGGATAATCTTGTAGTCTCTTGTACTTACAATGACTCCTGTGGCAAGAAAAAAGATAATGATTTTGAATTCTACTGGTTAAATCCATATTCAACAGACCCAGAAGAAATGTTTAAATTTTATGCCAATGGTCAAATCAGAGGTACTTCAGCAGATGCAGAAAATATCATAAAAGACTTTGGCTTAGATTGTCCTAGACTAGAGAAAAAAAGAAATGGTATTTTAGAATCTTATCAAAAGGTGCTGTTAGACCTAGCTACCGAACAGCCAGATGCATTAGAATATTTTTTACAAGCCGAAGAAAGCCCTTTTCCAACAGCACATAAGCAAATACTTAATGAAATAATCGGAGCATAATTGATGAATAAATTAGATGGCAAGAGCATGGATATCGTAAGCGAGAATGTAGAAAAACTAAAGGAACTGTTTCCTGAAGTCTTCAGCGAAGGTAAAATCGACTTTAAAAAGTTTGAAGAAGAATTGGGTCAGTTTTCGGATGTTGAGAACGAACGCTACAACTTCACATGGAACGGTAAACAAGAAGCCAAACGCATAGCTCAAACGCCATCTACTGGAACACTTAGACCTTGTAAAAAAGACTCTAAAGATTGGGATACTACTCAAAACCTCTACATAGAGGGTGACAACCTCGAAGTGCTCAAACTTCTTCAAAAGTCTTACCACAAGCAAGTGAAGATGATATACATAGACCCACCATACAACACGGGTAAAGATTTTGTGTATAAAGACAACTTCAAAGACAACATCAAGAACTATATGGAACAAACAGGGCAAGTAGATAGTGAAGGAAATAGACTCAGTACAAATAGTGATACAAATGGAAGATACCATAGTGATTGGTTAAATATGATGTATCCACGATTAAAACTTGCAAGAAATTTACTGAAAGATGATGGGGTTATTTTTATATCAATAGATGATAACGAGGTAGACAATTTACAAAAAGTGTGCAATGAAATTTATGGAGTAGATAACTTTATTGCTAAGATAGTAAGGAATACAAATAGTTCTAAAAATCAAAGTCTTTTTGTATCAGTTAGTCATGAGTATTGTTTAATTTATAGCAAAAATATTGAACTTCTAAAGATTAAACATGCCGAGAATAAATGGTCTGTACCGAAAAATAATGTTGATGAATATGTAAAAAAAGTAAAGCAACTTCAGAAAGAGGGACTAAGTCAAGAAGAGATTACAGAAGAGCTGAAAACACTTACAAAATATCCAAGATTTATTGATTTTACAAATTATTGGTATTTTGATGATAGAGGACTATATAGAAAAGGTGACCTTGGTGGTGTTAAAGGTGGGAATATGGAACCTATAATGAACCCAATTAGAGGAATAAAAGACCCTGTGCCACCTGGAGGGTATAGATATAATACTGAAAAATTAAAAAGCTTAACAGCGGAAAAAAGAATACATTTTCAC
>JAQIBW010000043.1 GCA_027858865.1 Sulfurimonas sp.
CTTTTATACTGATATTGGTCGTTATTTGGACAAAGTGTTCCGTTATTTTTAAAATAACCCATTAAAAGGACAAAATGTCCCTTAAGCTAAAGGTGTATATTATGGAAGTAAAAAAGAAACTATTAGATATTGTTCGCGAAAAGATAAGATTTAAACATTACAGTATGTCAACTGAAAAAACATATGTGCATTGGATAAAGTGTTATATTTTTTTCCATAATAAAAAACACCCTATAGATATGGGAAAGTCAGAAATTGAACACTACCTTACGAATTTAGCAGTAGAAAATAAAGTTTCTCCATCTACACAAAATCAAGCATTTAGTGCTATTTTATTTTTATATAAAGAAGTGCTTGGGGTAGATATGAGCGAGTGGAATATTCAAGCTTTAAGAGCACAAGAGAGAAAACATATACCAGTAGTTCTAACAAAAGATGAAGTTATGAATGTTTTACAAGCTATAAATAAAGATTACAGCTTGTTGGTACATCTAATGTATGGTTGCGGACTTCGTATGAATGAAGTACTTAGTTTGAGGATAAAAGATATAGATTTTGGATTTGATAAAATCTATATTTGGGATTCAAAATCTTTAAAAGATAGAACTGTGCCACTGCCTTTGAAATTAAAACAACAACTGCTATCACAAGTTCAAGTGGTAACACAGATTCATACACAAGATTTAAAAGATGGTTTTGGTACTGTGTATATACCATATGCTTTAGAAAAAAAGTACCCTAGTTCTAAGAGTGAAACTAAATGGCAATTTTTATTTCCCATGAATAAAGTATCTCGTGACACGAGAAGTGAAACTATAAGAAGACATCATATTCATCCTAAAACATTAGGAAGAAATATAAAGACTGCATCTCAAAAAGCAAATTTAAATAAGCGTGTAACTTCACATATTTTTAGACACTCTTATGCTACGCATCTTCTTCAAGCGGGTATAGATTTACGAAGCATTCAAGAGTTGCTTGGGCATAAAAGTGTTGAGACAACGATGATATATACTCATGTAGTAAGTGAGATGAATAAGGCTAAAGTCATAAGCCCTTTGGATTTCTAGACTTTTTACCTAGCTTAACAAATGCTATTGCAACACCTATTACGACAAATATCGCAGTTACACTAACTGCGATAAATGTAGCCGATACTGGTTCTGCGAAATTAGGCATTTACAACTCTTGCACATCTCTCACATGTAGAGTCTTCGCTAGATGCTTGGTACTTCCAGCATCTAGGACATTTGTGAGCAGTTGCTTTTCTTATTGTAAATGTATCATCTTCAACTTTGAATGTACCGAGCTCTTCACCAGATGCATCATTTGACACGGCAGATACAACAAACCAGTCTTCAGCATCTATAGAGTCGATAGCAAGTGCAATTTTAGAATCAGTAGAGATAACTACTTCTAAAGTGCTTTTTATGATTTTTTCTTTTTTAAGTGCATCTACGATTGTGCCAAAACCTTCACGAGCTTTAGTCATGTAAGGTGCATTGAAAGTAGACTCACCAGTTTGAATATCTTCATAAGTCATATCAAAGATACTCTCTGCATCACCTTTTATGATAGCAGGAGCATTTTCTACAATTTCATCAGCTGTATAAGTTAAGATAGGAGCCATTAGAAGAAGTAAGCTTTTAGTGATGATTGCCATCGCACTCTGAGATGCCATTCTTCTCTTATCAGTTTTAGCATTACAATAAAGAGAGTCTTTTGTCATATCTATATACATACCGCTTAACTCATTTACAACGAAGTTATTTAGTAGACTCATCCCGTGAACATAGCTGTACTCACTAAATGATTTGTGAACTTCTGCAAATACATTTTTAGCAACATCTAAAATCCACTTGTCTAACTCACCCATATCGTCGTAAGCACTTAGACTTTCAAGATCGTTAACATTTGCAAGCATGATTCTAAAAGTATTTCTAAATTTACGATAGTTTTCAGATGTCTGTTTTAAAATACCTTGAGAGATTTTTAAGTCACCTTGGTAGTCACTAGATGCAACCCAAAGGCGAAGAATTTCACTTCCGTACTCTTTTAAAATTTTCTCAGGAGCAATAACATTACCCTTTGATTTTGACATCTTTTCACCTTTGTCATCAACTGTGAAACCGTGAGTAAGAACTGCTTTATAAGGTGCTTTATGTTCAACTGCACAAGATAAAAACATAGAAGATTGAAACCAACCACGATGTTGGTCAGAACCCTCTACGTATAGGTCTGCCTGATATTCACCTGCATCGTAGTTGCGAGACTTCAACACTGAGTTCCAAGTTGAACCAGAGTCAAACCAAACATCTAAGATATCAGTAACTTTCTCTACTTCATCTGCTTTATATCCAGAACCTGGATAAAGTAAACTTTCTATTGGTAATGAGTACCAAGCATCACTTCCTTGCATCTCAAATATCATAGCTGTAAAGTTAAGAACTTTTTCATCAAAAATCACTTCACCAGTAGCTTTTACTCTGAAAAATGCGATAGGAACACCCCAGTCACGCTGACGAGAAATACACCAATCAGGACGGTTCTCAACCATAGAGTTTAAACGGTTTTTCCCTGTTTTAGGGTAGAAAAGAGTTTTTTCTATTTCGCTTAACGCGATGTTTCTTAGAGTTTTATCTTCACCTTGAGGTTTTTCATCTACAGAGATAAACCACTGTCTAGTAGCACGAAAGATTAGTGGAGTATGACTTCTCCAGCAATGTGGGTAAGAGTGAATAAATTTTGATTCATAAAGAAGTGAATCACCTAAAAGTTCTAAAATTCTGTCGTTACATTTAAAGATAAGTTGACCAACAAATTCTTCAGGGTTTGGAAGTAGTTTTTCTTTTACAACAGTATCATCAAAACATCCAGTTTCATCAACGGGCATAATAACTTCTAAATCATACTTTAGCCCAATACGGTAATCATCTTCACCATGTCCAGGAGCAGTGTGAACACCACCCGTACCACTATCCATAAGAACGTGATCACCTAGAACTATTTTTGAAGTTCTGCCGTTTAATGGGTTAATTGCAACTTGACCTTCAAAAGATTTAGAAACTATCTCTTTTGCTATTTTGCCTTTAACAACACCAAGTTCTACTAAAGACTCATGAAGATCCTTAGCTACTACGTACCCATCAGTTGTAAGAACGTACGCTTCTTCTGGGTGAAGAGAGATTCCTGTGTTTGATGGAAGTGTCCAAGGTGTAGTTGTCAAGATAACTAAAGAAGCTTTACCGGCAATATCAGCTTTTGCTTTTGCTTCATCACTTAACTCAAACGCTACATAAATTGAGTGAGATTCTTTGTCTTCATACTCAACTTCAGCTTCAGCCAGTGCAGTGCGTTCTGCCCAAGACCAGTAAACAGGTTTACTACGTTCGATAAGAAGACCTTTTTTAGCAACACCACAAAGTGTTCTGTAGATGTTTGCTTCAAACTTATAGTACATAGTTACATAAGGATTTTCCCAGTCAGCTAAAATACCTAACTGTTTAAACTCCTCTTTTTGTATATCAACAAACTTCGCTGCGTGAGCACGACAAAGCTCTCTTACTTTTGAGACTTCGAGAAGTTCTTTTTTCTTTTTACCACCAAGTTTTTTCTCAACTTGTTGCTCTATTGGAAGACCATGACAATCCCAACCCGGAGTAAAACGAACAGACTTCCCATCAAAATAATTATGCTTAATGATGATGTCTTTTAAAACCTTGTTAAGTGCGTGACCGATATGAATGTTTCCATTTGCATAAGGAGGGCCGTCATGAAGAGTAAAGCTTGGTGCACCTTTACGGTTAGCTTTCATCTTGTCGTAGATTTTGTTCTCATCCCATGAAGCATAACGCTTAGGTTCATTGTTTATAAGATTGCCTCTCATGGCAAAGTTTGTAGTAGGTAAAAGTAGTGTCTCTTTGTAATCC
>JAQIBW010000111.1 GCA_027858865.1 Sulfurimonas sp.
GCCTAGATGCTAAAAGTTCATTTGAATTAACTAAAACAACATCCGGATCCTCATTCTCCATGTCCCACCTGTTTAAAACAATAACACGAAGATGTTTTTTAACCAGTTTGATATTCTTGATAGTATTTTCAACATCAAGTTGATTATCCATAGCAATAACAACCTGAACAAACTCCATTTTAAGTAAATTAGAAAGCTTATAAAAGCTTGTAGGATCAAACTCATAAAACTTAAAACGTGCCGGATTTACGTCTTTATACTCTTTATCTTTGAGTTGAACTACATAATAAATGTTTTCACTAGTGTAGGTTTCAATAACTCTTTGTATAAAATGCTCGCCGGCAGTACCGTCACTAATAATTAAAATTTTTTTCAAAGTACACTCTGTTATCTTAAATTTTTTGTTATTATATCATCTTTCATATCTACTTAAATTAGCTCTCTGCAAAGAGTTAAAAACTCTTCTCCATATCTTTCATATTTAACTTCCCCCACACCATTTACATCCAACATATCGTTCTTTGTTTGTGGCAGTTTTTGAGCAAATTCCAAAAGTGTTTTATCTGAGAAAACTATGTAAGCAGGTATTGTATTTTTTGAAGCTATATCCAATCTCAGAGCTTTAAACTTATCAAATATGCTATCTTCAATAGGAGTCAACTCTTCTTTTTTAGAGCTTCTACCTTTTACAGTCATCTTATGATTATCTATATCAACAGTAACTTTTTTTTGTAAGATTCCTACTCCAAATTTTTTAAGTTTTATCGCTCGAAACTCACCTATTTCTATAGCATCTAGTTCAAAAAGTCTATCGGCTATAGCATTCCAAACTTCTTTAGAGGTATCTTTTCCAACCCCATAAACAGAGAGTTTATCATGATTGAACTGTAGTACTTTTTGTCCACGTGAGCCTCTTAAAACATCTATTATATGAATCATTCCAAACTTCTGTTCGCATCTATAGAGACATGAAAGAAGCTTCTGTGCTTCAAGCGTTATATCAACTTTTTCAACTTCACCACGTCGACAATTATCACAGATATCACCACAGCTATCTAGATCATCATCAAAATACTTTGCTATTAACTTATGTCTACACTCACTAGAGTTTGAAAAGCTATACATCTTACGGAGTTTGTTATAAAGTAGCTCTTTGTACTCTAAATTCTCTATAACATCTATAAAAGATCTCATCTTAACATCATCAGACTTTGTACACAAAAGAAGAGTCTGAGCTTCCAAACCATCACGTCCCGCACGACCAATTTCTTGATAATAGTTCTCCATAGTCTTTGGCATGCTCATATGAACTACAAAACGTATATTACTCTTATCTATGCCCATACCAAATGCTATGGTTGCAACAACTATATCTATCTCTTCAAACATAAAATCTCTATAGACTTTACTTCTTATACCATTTGAAAAGCCTGCATGATACGCACCGACTTTAAAACCTTTTGTTCTTAAAAAACCTGCAACTGATTCAACGTCTTTTTTACTAAAGGCATAGACAATGCCACATTTTCCATTGTGTTTGGATAGAAAATTTAGAAGTTGTGTTCTTCCATTTCCTAATCTTTGCTGAGCTGATATGGTAAGATTATCTCTAAAAGTTTTACCGCGAAGTTGTAAAGGATTTGAGAGATTTAGTGTTTTAACTATATCATCTTGAACTTTATGAGTTGCAGTTGCTGTAAACGCGGCAATGCAAACATCAGGAAAGATTTGTTTTAACTTCGATAGGTTTCTGTAATCAGCTCTAAATTCATGTCCCCATTCACTTACACAGTGTGCTTCATCAACAACAAAAAAATTTATTTCAACTCTTTGTAAAAGTTCTATAAATCCATTTGCACTTAATCTCTCAGGTGCAATATAGAGTAGTTTTATCTCACCTTGAAGAAGTCTGGCAATAATTTCTTCAACTTCATTAAAATCTTGTGAGGAGTTAATCATCTCAGCTTTAATATCATTGTTTTGAAGGGCATATACTTGATCTTGCATTAGAGCGATTAGAGGGGAAATAACGATAGTAACACCGTCCATCATAAGTGATGGTAACTGATAGCATAAAGACTTACCTCCACCCGTAGGAAGGATAGTGATTAAGTCTCTAGCATCTAGGATAGCATCTACCGCTTCTTCTTGAGACTGGCGAAAAACATCATGTCCAAATACGGTTTTTAGTATGTTCTCTTTAGTCATCAAGTAGCGAACTGAGAAATGATTTTTTAACTTCTGTTTTTTTATACACGTTTTTTCTTTCATCGACAAAATTAGGATCGCCTTTTTCAAACACTTCCTGAGAAACTTTCTCAACGTGTTTTTTTGGCTTAATATCTATATATCCACTATCTTTTTTGCCACCGGATCCATGAGGAATACACATAATGCACCTCCAATTTTCATTTTTCCTACTTACAAATATGATACATCTATACAGCTTGGTATTATATCAATAAAAAGAACTAATATATAAGCTTAAAAGCCAAGTTTTGCAAAATCTTGCTCATTCATTTTTCTGCGAGTACCATCACTCTCGTAAATACTGCCTTTTTTAGCATGACCATCTTCCATACTAACTTTATATTTCATATTTCCATTTGCATAGTACTCTTTTTGAGTGCCATAAAACTTTCCATTGTCATCAAAGCTTAGTTTTGCTTTCAAATTACCATTTGAGTAGTAGATTTTTTTAGCACCAACTAACATATCCATTCTATATTTACTGACGGACTTAAGTTGAGCATTATCATAATACTCTTTTTGAGTACCATCAATTTTGCCTATACGCATAGGTATTTCAGCTTTTAATACTCCATTTGAATAGTATCCGTATGTAGTACCATCAACTTTGCCATTTTTAAAGTTTGTTTTTGTCTTTAGGCGACCATTGTCATAGTAAGCTTTAGCCATTCCATTTAACTGTCCGTTTTCATAGTTGCGTTCAAACTTAACTTTTCCATTTGCATAAAGAGTTTTTTGAACCTCTGCACTTAGAGATACTGTTGCTAAAATTGCTACTAGAGCAAGACTTATTTTTTTCTTCATTTTTCATTCCTTATTTTGATTTAAATTGACTATAATCCTATATTTTCAGGATCAATATGTTCTGCTATTCCACCTTCACACTCATGTGGCTTATGGTCTCTTCCCTTAGGACAGATAGCTACTGTATGATCTATTAGTACAGGAACTAAAAATAGCGACACTACAGTTGAAGCGATTGATCCAAAGATAAGAGCAATACCCAAGCCACCAAAGATTGGGTCAGTTGATAGTAATAGACTACCTAAAATAATTGCTATAGCTGTCATCAAAATAGGTATAGCCCGTGTTGAAGTAGATATAGAAATAGCTCTTCTCTTCTCAACACCTTTTTCTATCAATGCTTTTGAAAAATCAATCAAAAGGAGAGAACTTCTAGCACTAATACCCATTAATGAGATAAATCCAATCAGGGACGTAGCTGTTAAAAAGAAGTTTATATCTGCAAAAAATAGCGATATCATATCTGTAATAAAATGCCCTACTATTACACCTATTATTGATAAGAAACTAGCTAGTAAAATAATTCCGCTTAACGCAAAGGATCTGTAATACATTACCATTAGTAAAAACATTAGCACTAAGGCTGCTATAAATGCTCCACCGAGATCACGAAATGTATCTAGAGAAACCTTCATCTCCCCATCCCAACGAAGAAGCATCTTTTTCCCAGTTCTTTTCTCTACAAGGTTAAGATCAAACATATAGGTTGACATACCTTCTACCTTACTTACATTAAAATATTTGGAGAGAGTTTCTATTAACGTATCTCTTGCTTGGAGTAGTGGATAAACTTGCGATACCATATCACACTCAGCAGTAATACTTACAAAATTCTTCAAATTTTTTCTAAATATAGTAGGACTCGATGGGATTTTTTTTACATCTACAACTTCTTTTAT
>JAQIBW010000332.1 GCA_027858865.1 Sulfurimonas sp.
ATGCTAAAGGGTTTGGTGGTGTTAGACCTCAAATACTTGACAAGAAAAACCAAAAACTTATGCTTGGCGAAGCTTCAATAAATACAGGTGAAGGAATAATTTTCAATATGACACCCTCACCAGGGGCAACATCTTGTCTTGGTAATGCTGTACGTGATGTAGAAGCGATATGTGAGTATCTAGGATTCACTTTTGATGAAAAACACTTTAATGAAGAGTTAGTAGAAGAACAAACTATACACGGAGATGAAGTATGATAACTGAGCATAAAAAAAGAAAGAAACTTTTATATATTACAGATCAACAAGAGTATACTGATCATGGAGCGATAGGTCCACTATTCAACGGTTATCTTAAAGAATATTATGATGTACATATTGTCTATTTTACAAAGTTCAAAAATAGTTTTCAGGCAAAAGGCACTGACTATGTAGTTCCACAACAGTACAAAAAAGAAATCTCTTGTTATATGGACTCCAAAGGTGTTAATCTCTCATCCTATGACTATGTTTTTGTTCGTAATAAGCCTGATATTTTAAAAAATATTCTAGAGAATCGTGAAAAGTATGGGTACAAAGTAGGATATAGACTCTCTTTTCCAAAAACAGAAGAGATTTATGAGGCGTACAAGGCCAATAATAGCAATTCTATTATTAATACCGTGAAAAATTACTTTACAAAACAAAGTAAAAAAAACCTTTTATCTAAATGTGATATTTTCATGCCTACATCTAAAGATATGGAAGACACTTTTTATGCAGATACTGGGGTTAGAAGTTTCCCTTTACCTGCAGGACTTGACCCTGCAAGAATTACACCTCACCGCAAATCAGATGGAGTTGAACGCTATTTTATCTATGTGGGAACGTTAGATAGTCTTAGAGAGTTTGAAAAAGTATTAGTTGCTTTTACAAAAGTTCACTCAGATAACTGGCATCTAAATATTTCAACATTTGATTCTGAATTTGCTAGAAATGTAATGCAAAAGTATCCTACTATTTCTAAAAAAGTCAGCATCATTAAAGCAGACAACTTCGATGAACTACTAGTTCAAATAGATGATTGTGATGTAGGTATCGCTTTACTACCAGATATACCTATCTACTCAACAGCAATACCTGCTAAAACAATGGACTACTATACTTGTGCCATTCCTACACTTTTAACTGATAATGCAAAAAATCGCACACTTTTCAGCGATGAAGATGCTCTGTTTTGTAATTTTGAAAGTGATGAAATCGTTGCAAAATTAGAGAAAATCATAGATATGTCAGAAGAAGAAATTGCCAAAATGGGACATGCCGGACAGGACAAATTACTCGCTCACAAACGAAACTATAAAATTATGGCCAAAGAGCTTTATGAAGAGTTAGAATCACTTTAAAGTGATTCTTAATAAGCTTTTCATAGCTTATTTACTATAATTCGCAACTTTAAAATCAAAGATAAAAAATGCAAATAATATCACCAAACTATATATTAACACCAAGCACCCTCCTTTCAGATTTAGCAGTTGCTTTTGATAAAACAATACAAAAGATAGCGCCTCTTGAAGAACTTAAAAAAGAGTATCCAGATGCAGAGGTAACTGTTCTGCAAAAGAACTCACTTTTGATGCCAGGACTTATAAATGCACATGTTCACATAGAGTTTAGTGCAAATAAAACAAGCCTTAGTTATGGCGACTTTATGAACTGGTTATACAGTGTAATTGAAAATCGTGAAGACCTTATAGGCGGTTGTGACGCTAAATGTATGAGCAAAGCCATAGATGCTATGCTTGATTCTGGCATCACAACATTTGGAGCAGTTAGCTCTCATGGAATGGATTTAGAAGCTTGTGCAAACGCTGCGCAAAATGTAGTTTTTTTCAATGAGCTTATCGGTTCTCAGGCAACTATGGCAGATGCTTTATTTGGTGATTTTATCTCTAGATTAGATGCTTCTAAGAGCGTAAAAAGAGAAGGATTTCATCCTGCTGTTGCTATTCACTCACCATATTCAGTTCATCCTGTTTTGATTAAAAAAGCTCTTGAAATTGTAAAAAATGAGGAGTTAAAACTTACAGCACACTTTATGGAAAGTGAAGCTGAGAGGAATTGGCTTGACTCAAGCGATGGGGATTTTAAAAAGTTTTTTGTAGATTTACTAAAACAAGATAAGTCCGTGTGTGATTCAAGAGAATTTTTAGAGTATTTTGATGGACATAATGCACTTTTAACTCATGGAGTAAATGCAAACGATGATGAACTAAACACTATTTCTAAAAATGAACATACGATTATCCACTGCCCTATTTCAAACAGACTATTAGGTAATAAGACTTTAAATATAAAAAATTTAAATGATAAAAACATTAGATGGATAGTAGCAACAGATGGACTTAGTTCGAACTATAAACTTGATTTGTTTGAAGAGATGAAAATGTCTCTGTTTATGCATAGCGATGCACCGCTTTTAGGGTTTGCAAATGCACTTATTAGAGGAGTAACCATAGATGCTGCTAATGCACTTAACCTAAATACTGGAGAGATATCAGAAGGTAAAAATGCAGATATGCTTGTCTTAGACTTAGATAAAGAACCAAATGATGAATTGGCTATCCATTTAATATTACACCGATATAATATCTCTAAAGTTTATATAAACGGAAAAAAAGAAAAAGGTAATTAATGCAATTTTTAAAAAAACTATTTTCACCTGTAACTGTAACACTTGGTTTTATACAAAATCATTTCAAAGCGATGATATTTGTACTGATTTTATTTTTGATATTTGCTCCTTCTAGTGAGCAAGATCTTACTCCAAATAATCTTCAGAGTATTAATCTAATTGGTCCTATCATGGAAGTTTCAGAAGTCCTAGAACAGATTGAAAAAGCTGAATTTAACAACAATATAAAAGGTGTTTTGCTTGTTGTTGACTCTCCTGGTGGTGCAGTCGCTCCATCGGTTGAGATCGCTTATGCAATTAAAAGACTTAGAGCTAAAAAGCCTGTTGTTGTATATGCTCAGGGAACTATTGCAAGTGGTAGTTACTATGCAAGCATCTGGGCAAATGAAATCGTAGCAAATCCAGGTTCAATGGTTGGAAGCATAGGAGTTATCATGCAAGGGGCAGATATCAGTGAGCTTATGAAAAAAATAGGAGTCTCTTCCCAAACTGTTATAGCAGGTAAATACAAACAAATCGGAACTCCAGATAGAAAATGGGAGCCTTATGAAGTAAATGAATTAAATAAGGTTATTCAGGGAACTTACGACATGTTTACTAAAGATGTTGCGGATGCAAGAGGTCTTGACATCAAAAAAAGAGACCAATTTGCAAATGCACATATATTCACTGCACAGCAAGCTAAAGATGTTGGCTTGGTTGATTCGCTTGGAGTAAGTCATAATGCGAAAATGAAACTTATTTTACTTAGTGGAGTAGAGAATCCTGTTTGGAACAAAGAAGACAGGTTTGATAAGATTATGAAGAAATTATCAGCATCTACTGCCGTAACACTTCACACTTATTTTCCTGCTTTAGTTCTTAAGTAGTGCCCTTAGCCTTGAGCATATGGAATATTTTTTTACCTTAAGCTTCAATGTAAGGAATATTTTCGAAGAAAATATTCACGGAAGCTCAAAATAGAGCTAAGGCTACTCGAGTAAAAGGGTTAGACTTCTACTACCTTCACAACACTCTCAGTATTTTCAAAAATTCTTTTTACTCTGTCTTGCCAAAGTTCACCGAAGTCTTTTATCTCGGCAGGTTGAGCCATTCCACCCATCATTTTTTGCATCAGTGCTTGCATATTTGGACTTGGCATAATCGATGATGGATCATAAAACACATCCACACTTTTATCATTATCAATTCTAGTGAATCTTGCAGATGAATCAATTTGTGCATCAAAATCCATCAAAGAGTGTCTAGCAAACTTTCCTGCTAAACCTTTGAAACCACTTTTATCCGTAGCACCTGTTATTTGAGATACAACATTGCTTATTACTCCGGCAACACCATCTTCAAGTGACTCTTTAAATTCAACACTAATGTTTCCACGAACTGCAACTTCATCTGGGTAAAGAGCTTTTAGAGCCTCTGCAGTTATCAGGTAAGCACCAGCTACAGTTGGGCAACTATGTCCTGCAGACTTAACAACATCAAGATAGTTAAACTCATAATCTCCATCTATGACTGCTCCTAAGACAAACGCAAGTGGGTCTTTAACTTTTATTGTTTGTACTTCGTCAAAAAAATCTGGATAATTCATAAAATATTTTCCTTTTTTATCACCTTTGCAGTTATACTAATTTCATCACTCTGTGCCATAAATTCATCTTCAATGTTTAAAGTTGAAATGTCTATAACCTTTGAGTCTTGTGATATTTGTGCAAAGCCTCTTTTACTTTTAAATTTTGGATGGTTTGATTCTAGCATCTTTTGTAGATTTAAAACTTGATTTTGGGCAACATTTAATCTTGTAGTTATAGCATGAGAGAAAGAATCTTTTAAAATTTTTACCTCTTGCATCTTCTGCCCTAATTTTTTTTCTATAGAGTTACTTGAAAATAAGTTATACATATGAGTAAGTTCTTGTTTTGAACTTTGTATTTTTTGAGATATCAGTTGTGTGTGTTGAGACGCTATAGAATCCAATGTTTGATAGAGCTCATTTGTATCTGGTAAAGTCATCTCCATTGCAGCACTTGGAGTTGGCGCTCTTAAATCTGAAACAAAATCACTGATTACCCAGTCTATTTCATGACCTACAGCAGAGACTATAGGTGTTTTAGCTCTAAAGATAGCATCTGCGACTATCTCTTCATTAAATGCCCATAAATCTTCCATGCTACCACCACCACGACCAATAACTATAAAGTCGTACGCTCTAGTATCACTTACAATAATAGCATTTGATATACTAGATGCTGCACTTTCACCCTGAACTAAGACATCATAAATATCTATTTCTAAGGCTCTATATCTACTCTTAGCAACTCTTAACATATCTTGTAAAGCTGCTCCTGATGCTGATGTGATAAATGCGATTTTAGAAGGAAATTTCGGAAGCTGTTTTTTTATGCTTGGTTCAAAATAACCCTGAGATGCAAGCTTCTCTTTTAATTGCTCATAAGCTAAGGCCAAAGCACCATGTCCTGCAGGTTCTATGGAAAAACAGTTTATTTGGTACTCACCACGAGGTTTATAAAGAGTTATAGCACCATCTAAAATAACTTTTAGACCCTCTTTTAGTTGAAACTTTAGTTTTGTTGCATTACCTCTAAACATTACTGCTTTAAGAGTTGATGTTGAATCTTTAAGTGTAAAGTAAATATGTCCGCTGTTATGAAAAGTAATGCGAGAGAGTTCTCCCTCTACTAGAACACGAGAAAAACTACTTTCAAGAAGAGTTTTAATCTGTTCATTAAGTGATGAAACGTTTAAAACATGCAAAGATTCACCTTGTTATAAAATTATTTTTTTCTAGCTATAAGAAGCGTTGAAATATCCATAGAGAAACTCTTAGTATATAGCATCTCAAAATCTGCAGTTTCAAGTTCTTTTTGCATATTCTCTACAGTAGAAAAATCTTCTATAGAGTTTGGAAGGTATTCATATGCTTCTAAATTTTTAGAGATAAATCCACCTACTTTAGGCAAAATTTTGTTCATATAAAAATCTCTAATCTGACCAATAAAAGATGGATTTTCATTTTTCATAAATTCTAATATTATTACAAGACCATCTTGCTTAAGAACTCTGTTAAATTCTTTTAAAGCTTTTTGTCTCTCAACAACATTTCTAATACCGTAAGTGATACTTAAAAAATCTGCACTCGAGTCTTCCAATGGAATTTCAGTAGCTTTTGAAATATGGTAGTTAAACTTAGGATATTTCTCTTTTGCAACATCAACCATGCCAACAGATGGATCAACTCCAACTATATCACCAACAGCAATACCGTTTACGGCTGCACGACTACGCCAAAACTCCATCATATCACCAGTTCCACAAGCCACATCTACAATCTTGTCAACACTGTCTTTACCATAAAACTTATAAGCTAAATCACAAGCTTTACGTCTCCAGCTTTTATCTACACCCATACTCATAACACGATTTGCTGTGTCATATGTTGGCGCAATATCATCAAACATTGATACAATTTTTTCTTGTTTTTGTTTTTGCATATTATTTTTCCCTTTTCATCCACATGATTATATCTTTGTCATCTTGTAATAATTTTAAAATTTCAAATTTTTCTTTACTTTTCTCAAATCCACTATTCCCACCCATTGTTGGAGTCAAGTAGCACAAATAGTAGTCCACAATATTTTTAGTAAGTTCAAACATCTTTGAACTCCCCTCTATCATAATATTTTTATAATTATCTAGTTTTAGGAAATTATTTTCTATAAACACTTCTCTACCTTGGACACTAAAAAGAGGTATTGTTTTATCAAATTTTTTTTCTCTTGATATTATTAAAATATCTGGAGCTTTGCCGCTAATCAGTCTTGCATCTAGGGTGGGTCTATCTTCTCTCACTGTATTTCCTCCAATAACTAATAAATCACACACATCTCGCATGGCATGAACATTTGTTCGTGAATAAGCAGAGCTTACAGTTCCTGCATCTGTAGTGCCGTTAAGCCTTTGTGCCCATTTGAAAAATACAAATTTATTTTTATTCCACATATTAAATGGTGCTATCAAATCTTCTGATTCTTTTTTTAGTAAAGATGCTTGAACATCAGCACCACTTTTTTTAAGAACTTCATTTCCACCAGATGCCACGTTATTAATATCGTTAAAGCCTACAAATATTTTCTTAATTGCAAGCCCAGAAATCAAAGATGCACAAGATGGAGTTTTTCCGACATGTGAACATGGTTCAAGCGTAGTATAAAGTGCGATATCTTTAAATACATTATTATGATTTAGTAAAAGAAATGTATGAATA
>JAQIBW010000199.1 GCA_027858865.1 Sulfurimonas sp.
TATGTAGTCCTTATTAAATGGTTTGAGAACGAACTTATCAACACCATTATCAATAAGTTCCATTAGATATTTAGGTTCATTATATGCAGAGGTAATTATAACTTTCTGCTCTTCATTTATCTCTTTAATGGCATGAACCATCTCTATACCATTCATCTTAGGCATATTTATATCACTGATGACAATATCATAATGACCTGTTTTGTAAAGTTGAAGTCCTTCTTCACCATTATCAGCTAAAACTATAGTTGGGAAAAAACGTCCTAAAAAATCATGTATCTCATGTTGAATGCTTCTATCATCTTCAACATACAAAACTCTTAAATCTGCTGCATACTCTTTCAATTTACTAATAGTAATCATTTTCCCTCCCCTTTTAAAATCCTTATATGCATCTTACCATCATGAAATTTGTACATATATTATGTTATCATTTATAACATGTTCACTTATATGTTATTTTTTTTTAAAAAGGCTCTCTTAAAATATGCAACAACTAGAAATATTATTTACTTTACTGCTTATATCACTTGTCTTTCTAATGTGGTTTATATATGAAAAAAAAATATTAAAGGTAAAGAAGCTTCAAGAAGAGTTAAGGGTTAACCGCAACTACCTTCAAACTATTATAGATGTTATTCCAAATATTGTTATTGTTACCGATGGTAAGAAAATCAAAAGAGCTAACCAAACTATGCTTAACTTCTTTGGATATAAGGAACTGTATAAGTTCAAAGAAAAGCATGATTGTATCTGCGATTTTTTCATAGAAGAAGAAAATACGCTTATGCCATTAGTTGGTGAACAAACTTGGCTTGATTACATGCTTACAAATCCACATAAAGTACATGAAGCTTCAATGATACATGAGGGAAAGGTTCATCGCTTTATTGTTCAGGCAAAAGAGTTACCTGAAAATGAAATTGATGTTGAAAAAATCTTTAGTGTTGTTACTTTTACTGATGTAACAGAGATAGAATTAATTAAAAATAAGCTAAACAAGAGTAATGAAATCCTTTTAGAGAATGAAGAAAAACTAAGAGCCATAACAGACTCTGCTTTAGATGCCATCATAATGCTTGATAATGAGGGTAAATTTATATTTTGGAATCCTAAAGCAAAAGTAATGCTTGGATATAAAGAAGAGGAACTGTTAGGAAAAGATTTTCACAAGATAGTTGCTCCAAAAGCTTATCATGAAGCAGCTAAAAAAGCTTATGAAAAGTTCGCGAAAACAGGAAAGGGAGATGTCCTTGGTAAGATTGTAGAACTTTCAGCTGTTAAAAAAGGTGGTCAAGAGTTCCCTGTGTCACTTTTGCTTAATGGCGTTGAGATAGATGGTAAATGGCATGGAATAGGGTTTATGCGTGACCTATCTGAAACTAAAAAAATGCAAAATGAGCTCAAACAAAAAGATGAAATCATGCTGGCTCAGTCACGCCAAGCAGCTATGGGCGATATGATTAGTATGATTGCTCATCAGTGGCGTCAACCAATAACAGCCATAAGCATGGGTGCTCAAAATATGCAGCTTGATATTGAACTAGAAGATGTTGACTATGACAGGTTTAATGAAAAACTTGACAGAATAGTAGAACAAACATCTTTTCTTTCCAAGACTATTGATGACTTTAGAAACTTTCTAAAACCAAATAAAAAAGCAAACAAATGCATGGTCTCAAAATTAGTAGAAGGGACTCTTGGACTTATTGGAAAGAGTTTAGAAAACAATAATATAACTCTTCATAAATCAATTGAAAGTGATATTGAGATTATTACTTACTATAGTGAAGTGATACAGGTATTGCTTAACATTATAAATAATTCCAAAGATATCATACTTTTAAAAAAGATGAAAGATGGCAATATAGAAATAAATATAAGTTCAGATACACAAAATGTTTATATAGAAATTTGTGATAATGCCGGCGGAATGGCAGATGATGTACTACCTAGAATATTTGAACCATACTTCACTACAAAAGATGAAAAGGGTGGCACAGGGTTAGGTCTTTATATGTCACAGATGATTGTAGAGAAGCATCTAAAAGGTACTATAGTTGCACAAAACATTAATGATGGAGCATGTTTTAAACTATCTCTTCCGCTAAAGAGCAACGATGGAGAGTTAAATGGTTGATTTAAACAAACTCAAAGAATATACTCAGGAGATGAGGGTACTTTATGTAGAAGACGACTTAACAGTTCAAAAAGAAATGGCCGAACTTCTAAAAAGGTTCTTTGCTACTGTAGATTTGGCCAATGATGGGAAAGAAGGTCTTGAAGCATATAAAGAAGGAAAGTATCATTTAATTATTAGTGATATCAACATGCCTAATATGAACGGCATAGATATGTCTAAAACTATTTTACAAGAAAAACCAGATCAATCAATCATAATCATATCTGCATATAGTGAGTCTGAATATCTTTTAGAACTAATTAACTCCGGAATCGAATACTATGTACTCAAACCTGTTGATGTGAAACAGTTAATAAAAGTACTTTTCAGGGTAGCCCAAGCTCAAAATAATAAAAGACTGGCTCACCTTTATCATGAATCAATCAAAAAACAAAACATTGAGCTTGAGAATAGCCTTGAAAAGAAAAGCCAAATAATAAATACTCAAATATATAGAGATAGTCTGACTGGCTTAGATAATCTTACTGCTTTTATGTACAACAAAAAAAATCGTAAACATATAGAATTTACTGTACTTATGCTATTAGATATTGACAACCTTCAACATATTAATGATCTCTACGGTACAGATATTGGAAACCAAGTTCTTATTAACTTTGCAAATTTAATCAAAGAATTTGCAAATGAATATTACTACGAACTATATCATACAGCCGGTGACCAGTTTGTTCTTCTTGATCAAGTGGCTTTCATAGATACTGAAAAGTATGAGCTTGAATTTGATGTTTTACTAAACAGGATTAAAGAGTTCACATTTTTTATAGATGACTTGAAAAAAGAGATTAGCGTTAATGCAACTATTGGTATGTCTCTAGGGCTGGAGCATCCTCTAAAACATGCTGATATGGCTCTAAAAAATGCAAAAGACAACAACAAGACTTACTCTGTATATAATACTCTGATTGATACCACAAAAGAGATGCAAGAAAAAATGGAGTGGAGACATAAGATAACAGATGCTCTTGAAAATAATCGTATTGTTCCCGTCTATCAGCCAATAGTAGACAGAGATGGTAAAACTTTAAAATATGAATCTTTAATGCGTATTCTAGAGATAGAAGAAGGAAAAGAAAGGCTAGTTTCACCTGATAAGTTTTTGAACATATCATTAGAGACAAAACAATACAGTCTCATCTCTGCAATGATGATTTACAAAGTTCTAGATTTTTTGCAAACAAATGAGCATACTATCTCTATTAATCTGACCTATTCTGACATTACAAACA
>JAQIBW010000117.1 GCA_027858865.1 Sulfurimonas sp.
AAGTTGATCGCTCTTTTTTCGCTATAGAAATAATATCTATCTTCACTTTATTAATCCACTTCCAATAACATGATAAGTTACATTTGAAAATTCATCATGAAGTTTCACGCCACCTATCGCTGCTACAAGATGTTTTGATTTTGACGCTATTGTATCTAAGTTTGAGCCTAAAACACCTGCAATACCTGTTTTTGTAGTTGTATCTCTATATGCCCCCAAGCCTATGTAGTTTAAGTCCATTTCATTTGCTTGGATCACTTCTTCTTCATTATGAGTAGAAATTCCCAAAAGTTTCTCTTTTTTTATCACACTTCTAAGAATCTTCACTGCTTTAAAAACATCTTCATCAATTGCTTTGAGGTCTTCTTGTCCAACATGAACACCATCACAAAACTCTATTAGCTCATAAGCATCATTAACTATTAAGAAGCCATCATAATTTTTTCGGATAAAAATAAGTTGTTGTTTTATAAAAGCAATATCAGCATTTTTATTTCTATACTGAATGATTTCTGCATTGTTAACTTTTGCTATCTCTATAAATTTTTCTAAAGAGACGCCTCTCTTATCGAGAAGCTCTTGGTCACACAATGCATAAAGGCGCATTAAGCAGCTTTGTTTAGAAGTGTTAGAATGTCTGAAAGTGTCTTTTTAAGTTCGTTTCTATTTACAATCATATCAACAGAGCCCTTCTCTAGCAAGAACTCTGCTCTTTGGAAACCATCAGGAAGAGCTGAGCCGATAGTCTGTTCAATAACTCTCTGTCCGGCAAAACCAATAAGAGCACCCGGCTCTGCAATGATAATATCACCAAGTGTAGCAAATGAAGCACTAACTCCACCCATAGTAGGATCCGTAAGAACTGATATGTACGGTAGATTGTGCTTTGCCAGCTTTGCAAGTGCTGCTGATGTTTTACTCATTTGAAGTAGAGCGAATGTACTCTCTTGCATTCTAGCCCCACCGCTTGCACTTAGGATACTTAGACCCTCTTTTTTCTCTATAGCACGATTTACTGCTCTAACAATTTTTTCACCTTCAACTGAACCGAGTGATCCCCCCATAAAAGCAAAGTCAAATATTACAACTTGAGCAGATACCCCATTCATTACTATTTCACCACTAACTACCGATGATTTTCTTCCAGTTTTTGCAAAACCTTCTTCAATTCTTTTTTTATAAGGTTTTTTATCTACAAAGTTTAATGGGTCAATCGGCTCCAAGTTAGAATCATACTCAACAAATGTACCTTCATCCTCTAAAAGTTTAATTCTCTCTTTTACACCAATACGAAGGTGAAATCCACATTTAGGACATACATAGTTTTGATTTTCAACTTCTTTGTAGTACATAAGAGAGTGACATGATTTACACTTTACCCAGTGAGAAGAAGATTCGTTTTTAGTTACTTGTTTTTTGTCAGAGTTAAAAGAAAAAATGCTTAAGAGGTTCAAAGAGTATCCTTATTATATAAAATTATCCGCGATTGTATCGTATTTATACTTTAAATATTAAATACGATACCAAATTTTAGCTAAAAAATATCTCTATCTGTTAGATATCCCTACTCAACAAAGCAGGGATAAAGTAAAAAACCTAATTATTTAAGTAGAGATTTTGCAATGCTTCTTGCCGCTTCACGACCGTCTAATGCAGCTGTTACAACAAGGTCAGCACCTCTGTAACAGTCACCGCCAGCATAGATGCCAGAAGTAGTTGTCTCATGAGTCTCTTCATTTATAATGATTCCACCCCAGCTGTTTGTCTCGATGCCGTTCTCGTGTAAGAAAGAAGGAATCTCAGGATTAAAACCAAGAGACATGATGATTACATCAGCGTTAACTCTTGTTTCACTTCCTTTAACTTCTTCCATTCTTTGACGACCACTCTCATCTTTTGCACCAAGATTAGTTTTTATAATCTCTACAGCTACAGCAGTTGAATCTTCATTTAAGATAATCTCTTTTGGAGAAGCGTTAAAAGTAAAGTCAACACCTTCTTCCATAGCATTTTTGTACTCTTTTTTACTTCCAGGCATGTTGAGTGCATCTCTTCTGTAAAGACAAGTTACACGTTTAGCTTCTTCTCTTTTTGAAGTTCTAAGACAATCCATAGCAGTATCACCACCACCTATAACAACAACATTTAAGTCTTTAAAATCAAACTTTTTGTCATATGGTAGTTTAAAGTTCTTTCTCTGCATAGCAGTAAGGTAATCCATAGCTTCATAAACATTAGAAGCTCTTTCACCTGCTAAAGATGCTTTTTTTGCCTTAGTAGCACCAACACCTATAAATATAGCATCATGAGTGTCAGCTAAATCTTCAAAAGTGATGTCTTTACCAACTTCACAGTTAAGAACTAGTTTAAGACCAGCTTCTTCTAGTAGTTTTACACGACGCTCAACTATTTTCTTGTCTAGTTTAAAGTTAGGGATACCATAAGTCAGAAGTCCACCGGCACGGTCACTTCTCTCATACATAGTTACCGCAATACCTGAACGAAGAAGGTAAGTTGCAGCGGAAAGACCAGCAGGTCCACTTCCTATAACAGCAACGCTTTTGTCAGTAGTGATTCCAGGAAATTCCGGCTTATAACCAGCTTTGAAACCATCTTCAGTGATATGAGTCTCTATAGAACCAATAGTGATAGCACCATGTCCGTCATTTAGAGTACAGTCACCTTCACATAGTCTGTCGTGAGGACAAACTCTACCCATAACTTCAGGAAAAGGTGAAGGCTCATTTGAGAGTTTAAATGCAAACTCCAGATCTTTCTCAGCTACAGCTTTTAGCCACTGAGGGATGTAGTTGTGAAGTGGACATTTATTTAAACAAAATGGGTCACCACATTGAATACATCTTTCACTTTGAGTAGATGCATCGTCACGGTCAAATACTTCATAAATCTCACCAAAATCTTTTGTTCTCTCAACGACTAATCTTTTAGCAGGGTCAATTCTTTCAGTTTTTAAATATTCTTTCATAATTAGTTTCCATTCTCTAGGTTAAGAGGTAGTTTAGTTAAGTTTTTAGGTTTTACCAACCAGAAGTTTCTTACCTCTACTCTGAAGTTTAAAAGTAGTTCTTTTGCTTTTGCACTCTCTGTCTCAACTACATAATCTTTTAGTAATTTTTTAAGTAAGTGTCTAGCATCTGCCCCTTCATCAGTATCGATGCGGATAGCTTCTACCAGCTCACGGTTAACGTTTTCAACAAAACTGTGATCTTCATCATAAACAAAACTAACGCCACCTGTCATACCAGCACCAAAGTTGATACCTGTACGTCCAAGGATTACTACAACTCCACCTGTCATATATTCACAAGCGTTATCTCCTGAACCCTCAACAATAGCTAAAGCACCAGAGTTACGAACTGCAAATCTCTCACCAACCGAACCAGTGATATAAAGTTTACCGCCAGTAGCACCATATAGACAAGTATTACCGCCTGCACTGTACTCTTCACCTTCATTTTTAGAAGTGATAATAATTTTACCACCATGCATACCCTTACCGATGTAATCATTTGCCACACCTTCTAAATATACAGATACACCAGGAATTAAGAACGCACCAAATGCTTGACCAGCAATACCCGTAAGATTTATTTTAATAGTGTCAGCTTTTAGACCTGTATCTCCATAGTACTGTGCAATTTCACCAGAAACTAATGCACCGAAACTTCTATGAACATTTTTTATCTCTCTAGTGATTCTGATTGGATGTTCAGGATGTTTGATTGCGCTCATAGCTTCTTTTAGAATGTCATGCTCAAATGCATTATCATCAAAAGGTTTATTGAACTTTTGTTGGTGAGTATTTACACCCTCTTCTTGGTGAAGAATAGAGCTAAAATCAAATTTCTGTGCGAACTTATCATCTACAACTTTAAGCAAATCAACGCGACCTACCATCTCTTCTATAGTAGCAAAACCAAGTTCAGCCATGATAGAACGGATATCCTCAGCTAAAAAAGTGAAGTAGTTGATAACTTGATCAACATGTCCTTTAAAGAATTCATCACGAAGTTTTTCATTTTGAGTTGCAATACCTACAGAACATTTGTTTACATGACAGATACGAAGCATCTTACACCCAACTATAGTAAGAACACCTGTACCAAATGCGTAAGACTCTGCACCTAGAAGTGCAGCTTTTACAACATCTAAACCAGACTTAAGACCGCCATCTGTTTGAAGTTCAACAAGACCACGAAGGTTATTAGCTTTAAGAGCATTATGCGCCTCACTAAGACCAATTTCCCATGGATTACCAGCAAACTTAATAGAAGTAAGTGGAGCAGCCCCTGTACCACCATCACCACCAGAGATGATGATTTTATCTGCGTATGCTTTTGCCACACCCGCAGCAATTGTACCAACACCAATAGTAGAAACAAGTTTAACAGCTACTCTTGACTTAGGATTTACCTGTTTGATGTCAAATATAAGCTGTGCCAAATCCTCAATAGAGTAAATATCATGGTGTGGAGGTGGTGAAATAAGAGTAACTCCAGGAACAGTGTGACGTAACTTACCAATCAACGCAGTTACTTTATGTCCTGGAAGTTGACCACCTTCACCAGGTTTAGCCCCTTGAGCAACTTTAATCTGAATCTCGTCAGCACTTCTAAGGTAAGCTGGAGTTACACCAAATCTTCCAGATGCAACTTGTTTGATTTTAGAAACTCTTTCAGTTCCAAATCTTGCTTTATCTTCTCCACCTTCACCAGAGTTTGACTGAGCGCCGATTCTATTCATTGCAATAGCAATAGTCTCATGAGCTTCTGGAGAGATAGAACCAAGACTCATAGCAGCAGATGCAAATCTCTTAAAGATTTTCTCTTTTGACTCAACTTCTGAGATATCAATAGCTTTTCTGTCAGATTTAAGCTCAAAGAAATCACGAATAAACTTCAATCCTCTTTTGTTAACTAAATCTTTTAGTTTGTTATAGTCTTCTGTTTTTCCACTATCTGCAACTGCATGAATAGCATGGATAACAGCAGGACCGAAGTCATGGTGTTCTTGTCCACTGTAGAACTTGTAGTAACCGCCTATATTTAGTGGAAAGATTTTTTTGAAACCATCTTCTACAAATGCTTCCTTATGATACTTAGTAATTCTCTCATCAATATCTTCGTAGTTAAGTCCACCAAGCTCTGAGTTTGAGCTCTCAAAACACTCTTTAACGATTTCATCATTAAGACCAAGAACATCAAATAGTCCAGCATTACGATAAGAGGCTACAGTCGCAATACCCATTTTAGACATGATTTTAAGAAGACCGGCATTTAGTGCACTGTGTACAGCTTTTATACCTTCACTACAATCCATAGTCATCATTTTTGATGATTCTATTTTATCAATAACTGTTGCAAAGAGAAGGTTAGGATGAATAGCACTTGCACCATAACCGATAAGTACAGCTGCACTGTGAGAATCTACAACTTCACCAGTAATACAAACCATAGAAGTAAGGTGACGGATTCTCGCGTTAAGTAGTGCAAAATTAAGACGACCAACAACCATAGCCATTGGTATTACTTTGTTGTTTAGGTTAAATTCATAATCATCTAAGACAATGATTCTTGTACCCTCGTTCTTAACAGAGTCTACAACCTTAACCGTTAAAGCGTCTAGAGCTTCTTTTAAAGAACCGCTATATGTAGTTGAAAATGTTGTATTGTGATAAAAAGCTTGGTAACGAGGTGAGCTTTTATCCCCAAATGATTTTAACACATCAAGTTTTTCACGAGTAATAATCGGTGAAATAGACTTTAAACGATGAGCGTGACTAGGAATCTCATCAAGGATATTATGAACTTCTCCAAAACCGGTGTTTAGACTCATAACAACTTTTTCGCGTATTGGGTCAATAGGTGGATTTGTTACCTGAGCAAACTTTTGCTTGAAATAGTCAGTAAAATTTCTCTGTTTATTTGAGAATGCTGCTAGAGGTGTATCATCACCCATAGATCCAACAGCTTCTTTTCCTTCAATAATCATCGGCTCAATTACCTGTTCTATAACTTCTTGAGTGATGTTAAAAAATCTTTGTCTTTTGATAAAGTTTTCTGTCTCAAAATCACACTTATCCGTATACTGAACTTCTACATGCTCTTGCAAGTAAATCATATGCTCATTTAACCACTTCATGTAAGGGTTTGAGCTTTTTAGGTAGTCATTAATCTGCTCGTTTTTAAGAAGTTTTCCAAACTTAAGGTCAAGTCCTATCATCTCACCAGACTGTAGACGACCTCTCTCTGCAATCTCTTCTTCAGGAATATCAACAACGCCATACTCACTAGCGATAAGAAGGTTATCATCTTTTGTAACGATATATTTAGAAGGACGAAGACCATTTCTGTCAAGAACACAACCGATATAACGGCCATCTGTAACAGAGAATGCTGCCGGACCATCCCACGCTTCAAATACAGTTGAGTGATACTCATAAAATGCACGAAGCTCAGGATCCATGTGTGGTGCATTTTGCCATGCTGAAGGAATAACTGCACGAACAGCCTTAAAGAAGTCCATACCATTAACTATAAGAAATTCAAAAAAGTTATCTGCTGATGCACTATCAGAAGAGTTAAGTTGTAATATTGGTAAAATTCTTTTAATCTCTTCATCCGTAAACACTTCACTCTTAATAGACTCAGATTTAATCGCTACACTTATACGATTACCTTCAACTGAGTTAATTTCACCATTGTGTGCTACTGCACGGAACGGTTGAGCAAGTTTCCACTCTGGAAGTGTATTAGTTGAGAATCTTTGGTGGAAAAGTGAAAATGATACCTTAAATGATTCATCTTGAAAATCTTTATAAAACTCTTTAATATGCGTAGGCATAATAAGACCTTTATATGAAAGAACTTTTGAACTCATTGAAGCTATATAAAAGTTTCTGTCATTTACAAGTTTATGTTCACTCTCTTTACGAGAAAGATATAAAAGTGCATCAAATCTGTTAGTAGCCATAATAGAGTTTGGTGTAATAAATAACTGCATTATTGATGGTAATGATTCAAGTGCCTGTTCGCCCAAAGCTTTGTTGTCTGTCGGAACTTCACGACGAAGAACAATTTTAAGGTCATTTGCTTCGCATATATTCTCTATCACTTCCAAATGTTTTATATCTTTTGTAAAAACAGATGCTACAGCAAATTGCTTTGGTAATTCTACCCCATTGTTAGATGCTTCGTTACGAAGAAACTCGTCTGGCATAGAAAGCAGTAAACCACAACCATCACCAGTTTTACCATCAGCAGCTATTGCACCACGGTGCATCATTCTCTCTAACGCAGTTACTGCGTCGTTTAGAACCTTATGAGATGCTTTGTTTTTGATATTGGCAACAAGACCAAAACCACAGTTATCCTTAAATGATCTTAATAAATCATGATGTTCTGTCATAATCACTCCAAAATTTGTAAATTCATTATTAAATTTTTATAAATTTAATCTCTTTTTAAACATACTTAGTCTATTTAGAGACAAAGTCATGTATTTTACTATTTAAAGGTTTAAAGAAGCATAATATAAGTAAAATATTTAGAATAAATTTTAAATATGTGTATAAAAGAAGCAAAAAATGCAGGGTTACATCATTAATCTTAACAAAGTCAAAGATGAAGATTTAATAGTTACAATAATATCAAAGGGCAGCTTAGAGACTCTTTATAGGTTCTATGGAGCAAGACACGGTGTTATAAACCTTGGTTTCAAAATAGACTATGAGATAGAAGATAGTGCAAAATCTACAATCGGAAGATTAAAAGATGTAGTGCATATTGGTTTTAAATGGATCAACGACTACAAGCATCTAAAACTTTGGCAAGACTTCACCGCTCTCTTTCACAAACACCTTATAGATGCCCAAGAGTTAGATGACTTTTACTTTGATATTTTAGATTATGCATCTGAGCAATGGAATAAGCAAAATCCAAAAAGAGTGGCAATAGAGTCATATGCAAAACTCTTGGAGAATGAAGGAAGACTTCACTCGCAACTAAACTGTTTTCTATGCTCTGCTATGATAGAAGAGGATAAAATATCTCTTGTAAGATCATTTTTACCGACACACAAAGCTTGTTCTCATACTCTTGGCATAAACAAAGAAGCCCTAATAGAGCTCTTTGAAAACAAATCATCTATATTTTTAAATGACAAAGAAGTTGATAGACTTTGGTATGTTTTGCTTGAAGGCTTATAGAAGACTACCTTTTTTTAGCAACTATAGAAGCGACTTTAACTCTCTCTCCTTTAAGGTTTGTATCAATACGCTCTTCGTAGTAGATAACATCTAAACCTATAAAAGAGTGAAGAAGCTCATTTTTACGTAAAAGATAGTCCAAATTCATAGTTGGGATTTTAAAATCACCGTGAGCCAATAATAA
>JAQIBW010000005.1 GCA_027858865.1 Sulfurimonas sp.
TCATTGTTTGGTGGATATTATGATAGCAGTATAAAACAAAGTAATGATGAAAACTATAATTCATATGGAGTAACTATTTCAATGCCTTTGTTTGATGTAAACAGGGGAAGAACAATTGAGCTAAGACAATTGGAATACCTACAATCAAAATTACAAGTAGCAGATACTAAAGTTGAAGAGACAAATGCTTATCAAGATTCACTAAAAAAGATCGAGTTTTTAAAGAAGAAAATAGAAATCGCTATTGATGATGAAAAATTATATGATTCTCTTGTAACCTCTACAAAAAATTTATATGAAGCTGGTGAGAAAACTATTTATGATATTGATACTTTAAAAAATTCTAAACAAACTATGATTTTTGATAAAAAGATATATGAGATAGATGCTCAACAAGTTTTACTAAACCTTTATGCAAAGATGTATGGTGAGATTTAGCGATTACATGACAGCGTGGTTATATGCTGAAGAGGGTTATTATGCGACTCATAAAGAGATAGGAAAAAGTGGAGATTTTTATACTGCTGTAAGTTCTAGTATGTTTTTTGGTGGAAGTATCGCAAGTAAGTTTTTAAAGACTTTTGAAGAGGGCTTTTTGCCAAGTGATTCTTATATCGTAGAGATTGGAGCACATAAAGGTTATCTTCTTGCTGATATGATTCAATTTATCTATACACTGAAACCGCAACTACTTGAGACTTTGACATTTGTTATAGTTGAGCCTTTTGAGCCTAACCGTAAAGCTCAACTGCAGTACTTTGAAGAATCATTTGGGGATGCTGTAAAACTCTTACATGTAAGTAGTTTAAAAGAGCTTACATGTAAGAGTGCATTTTTAGTTGCAAATGAAATCTTTGATGCTTTTACATGTGAAGTTATAAAAGATGGGAAAATGCTTTATATGGATGAGCATAAGCCGGAATTTAAAGAGATGGATTCAAAGATTAAAGAGACAGCTGATAAATATAAGATAACAAAGGGTGAAATTGGTTTAGGTTATGAAGAGTTTGCAAAAGATATGTGCGAACACATAGATACATTTGAATTTGTTACTTTTGATTATGGCGATATAAGAGGACGCGAAGATATTTCTTTGAGAGTATATGACAAACATAAAGTGTATCAATTTTTTGCTTTGACTGATTTGGTTGAAGATAAAGAGTTAAGAGAAGATATAAATCTAGACTCAGTATATGCCAATAGTGATATAACATATGATGTTAATTTCGAACACCTTATTGGCGCTTTTAGCGAAGCAGGAGCTAGTTTACACGACTACTCTTCTCAAATGAAAGCGCTTGTAGAATTTGGTTTAATTGAACTTTTAGATATGATGCAAAAAAATGCAAATGCCGAGTCTTATAAAGCCGAAGTAAACAGAGTAAAAACTCTCATAGATCCAGCATTCATGGGAGAGAGATTTAAAATGGCATGTTTCAGGAAGGAAAGTAATTGAAATTAATAGTAAATGGTGAAAATAAAGAGACAAATTCAAAAACTATACAAGAGTTGCTTGATGAGTTAGGAATAAGTGAAAAAGTAATGGCAGCTGCGGTGAATATGAATGTAGTAAAAAAAGATAGTTGGAGTGAATTTCAATTAAGCGAGAACGACAAAGTAGAATTTTTACAATTTGTTGGTGGCGGTTGATATACTCAAGAGAGAAATTATATTTTTAATTTCTCTCTTTCTTATTTAGTAAATACATAGCTACAAATATCAATCCAGTTCCTAGAAAATCTCTCAAAGTTATACTCTCCTCCATGATAAATACACCAATAAATAGAGCAACAACCGGTGGTAGATAAGTTACATAAGATGCTTTAATCGCCCCCATGGTATCTATAATGTAATAATATCCAATAAATGCTACGCCAGTTCCCAGTAGACCCAAACCAGCAACAAGACCAATTGTAGCATTGGTATTGATAGTTATATTTGTAATTCCTTCAAGATCAGTAACGATAAACAGTATTAATGAAGCTAAACCTAGTTGGTAAGTTGTAAGAGCAGCAGAAGGA
>JAQIBW010000277.1 GCA_027858865.1 Sulfurimonas sp.
CAACTTTATGAATTTTGATAGTATCTAATTTTCTTTTTTGCTCTTCAATGTTGTCAATACTATGTTGTAGTAATAGAGACTCACTTTTTCTCTCATCTATAGCAAAGGTAAGGTTAGCAAAGTTACGCTCAAAACCATTTATCATAGTCTCAAAAGTGATTAGAGAAAGTAAAATCACTCCAAAAAATAGCATAATTTTCCAAGGTCTATGTTTCGCGTACATCATAGCAGTAGCGATAGGAATCTTAGTAGCTTCTACTACAGCAACAAGTAAAAATGGAAGACCAGCAACGAGGATAGCCGAGTAGTCACCAAATGTAAATGCCTTGCCAAATCTATTTATCTCGTTAAATACAGAGTAAGAAACAATGATAGAGATTAAAAAGCCTAACAATACAGCAATAATCTCAATTGTCCAAGCAATTTTAACTAAGTTTTGTCCTACTTTAAAAAGTCTTTCATTTTTCATTATGGTGGTTGTCCCTAATATAATATTTTTTAATATGAAATTCTATCAGACAATAGTGAGTTAGTAGTGAGTTATGTATTTAAATGTACTACTTTTGTCTTTTTTTATAAAATTCGTCTTTATACTCTGCAAATTTATCTTCTATGATAGATTTTCTCACTTCTCTCATAAGATTTAGATAGTAGTGAAGATTATGAATAGTTGCAAGTCTAAAGTATGTTATTTCTCTAGCTCTATACAAATGGTTTAGATATGCACGAGAATATCTTTGACAAGTAATACATTTACACTCTGGATCAATAGGAGCCTCATCTTCTTTAAACTTTGCACCTTTAATATTTATCTTTCCAAACGATGTAAATAGAGTACCGTTTCTTGCATTACGAGTTGGCATAACACAGTCAAACATATCGATGCCTCTCTCAATGTTCTCTATTAAGTCTTCTGGAGTCCCGACACCCATTAGGTAACGTGGTTTATCTTTTGGCATATACTGCACAGTATGCTCTACAGTGTCGTACATCTCATTATTTAGCTCTCCGACTGAGAGTCCACCGATAGCGAAACCATCATAATCAAGTGCGCATAGCTCAGTAGCGCTTTTTGTTCTAAATGCTTTGTCTGTTCCACCTTGGATGATGGCAAAGATATTTTGCTCAACCCCGATGCCTTTTGCTTGTTTAGCTCTAAAATACTCTATAGATTCTTTTGCCCATGAAGTTGTTCTCTCGATGCTTAGTTTAATGCGTTCTTGTGTAGCTGGAAGAGCAACTAAATCATCAAGAATCATCATAATGTCTGATCCAAGATTATTTTGAATATCTATAACTTTCTTTGGTGTAAAGAAGTGTTTTGAACCGTCTATGTGCGAGCGAAATTCTATACCGTCTGCTTTTGGTTTTGAGATGTCACTAAGGCTAAATGCTTGAAACCCGCCACTATCTGTTAAAAAGCTTTTTGGAAATGTAGTGAACTTATGAAGCTTACCCATTTTCTTGACTATATTATCTCCAGGACGAAGATACATGTGGTAAGTATTTGCCAGAATTATCTCTGCACCTAGTACATTTAGTACATCATCCATATCAAGAGCTTTAATAGTGCCTAACGTTCCAACTGGCATAAAAACCGGTGTTTTGATAGTTGAGTGAGCTGTTTTTATAGTACAAGCGCGTGCATTTTTTGAAGTGGCTTCTAAAGTAAATTCCATAGTTTAATAAATCCGTTAATAATTTTAGTGACATTATAGCACTCTAAGTCCTTTTGTAGTAAAATTTCATAAAATATTTAAACAAGGGTGTGTTTATGGCAACTGTCGGTATGGGTGATATAAAAAAAGGGGTTCGTTTAATAGTGGGCGAAGTTCCTTGTAAAGTAGTAGAATTTCAACATGTAAAACCGGGAAAAGGTGCAGCCTTTGTTCGTATGAAAGCAAAAAGTTTTTTAAATGGAAAGGTAGTTGAGAAGACTCTTCACGCTGGAGATAAGTTTGAAGTTCCAATCATTGACTATAAAACAATGCAGTATCTTTATGACGATGGTGAAATGTACCAGTTTATGGACAATGAAACTTATGATCAGTTAGGTCTTACATACGATCAGTGTGAAGATGCTTCTAAATGGCTAAAAGATGGAACTAATGTTGAAATAATTTTCTTTAAAGATAAAGCAATATCTGTTTCAGCACCTGAAACCATGGAACTTATTATTACTGAGACTCCTCCAAACTTTAAAGGTGATACTTCAAGTGGAAGTAAAAAACCTGCTACACTTGAGACAGGTGCAGTTATCGCCGTACCTTACCATGTGCTTGAAGGTGACCTTGTTAAAGTGAATACTGTAGATTGTGAATTTTTAGGAAAAGTGAAATAACACCTCTACTTTAATCCTCATAGCATGAGATGAATTTTCTCATGCTATTTCTTCATAACCCATTTTATCTTTATAATTGTATTTAAAATATCTTAATTCAATAGAAGTATAATACCCAAAGAAAATCAGACAACTTTTTATAAAGTTTAATTCTCAAAAGAGTAAAATTAAACAATGAAAAATAATAACAAAACATTTTAATAGCACTATTGAAGTTGAAAATAGAGAATTTGAAGTAGAGAATCAAAAGTTTTTTGGTGCGGAGTTTAGTATAAAGACAAAAATTTAAGACATTTTTACTATAATTACACATACAAAAACATGGGGAGTAAGTTAAATATGGGACTAAGTAATAAGCAACTACCAAAATTAGGTTTTTTATACCTTGATTATGTACTGAGATTTTTTGATCATTCAAACTTTAAAGGCTGGCCAAATAAGATAGAGACAGTTACTTACCACTGGAAAAATGATAATGATAGATTTATCAAAGAGGTAAAAAGAAAGAAAATTGATGTACTTATAGGTAACATCCCGGCTACTGCTTATGAAACTTTTAGAGAGATAGCGCGCGCACTTCCTCACGTGAGATTTATTCCTTCTATGGATACGCAGTTCTCTAACAAATCAAAAGAATATGTTACACGATTTTCTTGGAAATATGATCTTCCAATTCCAAAAACTTATATCTACTATAAACATGATAATGCAGATAAATTTCTTAAAAAATGTGAATATCCTAAAATCATTAAGAAATCTTATGGACCATCAAACTATGGTGGATATTTTGTTCATAAAGTAGATAGCTATCAAGAAGCTAGTGACCTTTGTGACGAGAACTAATTCCGTCCTCAG
>JAQIBW010000087.1 GCA_027858865.1 Sulfurimonas sp.
AATTATCGTTGAGTCACCTGCTAAAGCTAGGACTATAAAGAACTTTTTAGGCAAAGATTATGAAGTTATTGCTTCTAAGGGTCACATTAGAGATTTACCTAAATCTCGTTTTGGAATCACAGTTGAGGAAGAAACCAATCATCTTATTCCAGCTTACAGCGTTGCAAAAGAAAATGCTGCAATAGTTAAAGAGATAAAAGCTTTAGCAAAGAAAGCAGAAACTATCTATATCGCGACCGATGAGGACCGTGAGGGTGAAGCTATTGGTTGGCATATTGCACATGCTATTAAAAAAGATCCTGAAGAACTTCCTCGTATCGTTTTTCATGAAATCACTAAAACAGCTATAAACCATGCACTAGAATCTGCTCGTAAAATAGATATGAATATGGTAAACGCACAACAAGCTCGTCGTATGCTTGACCGTGTTGTTGGATATAAACTATCTCCGCTACTAGCATCTAAAATCCAAAAAGGATTGTCTGGCGGTCGTGTTCAATCTTCTACTCTAAAGTTAGTTGTTGACAGAGAAAGAGAAATTAAAGCCTTTATTCCTGTTGAATACTGGACAATAGATACTCTTTTCAAAAAAGATATAGAAGCAACTCTTATTACACACATGGGTGATAAGCTTACTAAAATGTCAATTGAGAACAAAAATGATGCAGATGCAATAACTAAAAGCGTTAATGCAGATACGTTTACTATCTCAAAAATTGAAACGAAACAGAGAAAGACATCTACTCCTCCTCCGTTTATGACTTCAACACTTCAGCAGACTGCATCTAGCAAATTAGGGTTTACTCCTAAGAAAACTATGATGGTAGCTCAAGCTCTTTATGAGGGTGTAAAAACACCTGATGGAACTTCTGGTGTTATTACATATATGAGAACTGACTCACTTAATATGGCTGCAGAAGCTGTTGGTGCAGTTCGTGGAATCATTGAAAGCAGATATGGTAAAAAGTATCTTCCAGATGAACCAAAAGTATATGGTAAGAAATCTAAAGGTGCACAAGAAGCTCACGAGGCTATACGTCCTACAATGCTTCATTTCTCTCCTGAAGTTGCACAAAGTTTTTTAAAAGCTGATGAGATTAAACTTTACCGTCTAATTTATGAAAGATTTATGGCTTGTCAAATGAATGATGCGCAGTTTGAACAACAAAGCATCATCTTCAAAGGTAAAGAAAACGAGTACAGAGCAAGTGGTAGAAAACTAATCTTTGACGGTTTTTATGCTGTAACGGGTGCAGAAGACAAAGACAAACTTCTCCCAACTCTAAAAGAGGGTGAAAAGGCAGATATTCAAAGCATCAAGCCAGAACAACATTTTACAGAGCCACCCCCAAGATATTCTGAAGCATCTCTCATTAAAAAGTTAGAGTCTGAGGGTGTTGGTCGTCCATCTACTTATGCTCCGACAATTGCTACTCTTAGTGGTCGTACTTATGTGACTATAGAGAAAAAGCAAATTATTCCAACTGAAATAGCTTTTACTGTAACTGATATGCTAGAGAAAAACTTTGCTAACATCGTAGATATCTCTTTTACAGCAAATATGGAAGAAAAACTTGATGAGATTTCAGATGGTGAAACTGATTGGCAAAAACTTTTAAGTGATTTTTACTTTCCTTTTATGGAACAAGTTGCAGAGGGTAAAGAGAAAATAGTTTCACTTAAACTTGCAAAACCACTAGGTCGTACTTGTCCAAAATGTGGAGAGAGTGAACTACTCCTACGCTCTGGTCGTTTTGGCAACTTTATCGCTTGTAGCGGTTTTCCAAAGTGTAAATATACGGAACAGTGTGATGAAGACGGAAATAAAGTAGAAGAAAAAACTGAGACTAGCGACGAGAAGTGTGACAAGTGTGGTAAAGAGATGATCGTTAAAAATGGTAAAAATGGTAAATTTTTAGCATGTAGTGATTATCCTGATTGTAAAAACACTAAAAGCATAGATATTGAAAGTCAAGTAAGTGAAGTTCCATGCCCTGACTGTGGTGGTGAAATAAGTCTTAAAAACTCAAGACGTGGGCCTTTTTGGGGATGTGGCAACTATCCTGATTGTAAATTTATCTCTAAATTTGAACCTACTACTATCAAGTGTAAAGAGAAGGGTTGTAAAGGAGTTCTCGCACGGAGAACTTACAGAAATAAAGATGTTTACGAATGTGTAAAGTGTAAAAACAGAACTCCTAGAGGAGAAGAGGTCAAGTAGATTATGAAAATAGGTCTTATTTCAGATACTCACACCAAAGTTAAAATGGCAAAAGCAGCACTTGATTTGCTTATAAAAAATGGTGCTGAATTTATTATTCATGCTGGTGATATTGTAGAAGTTGAAATACTCGACCTCCTTAAAAACTGTGCAATTAGATATATAGCAGTATATGGCAATAATGATGCTCATCTAGCAAGCTATCACGGCAAATACAATCTTGTGCAAGAGCCTCACTACTTTAAACTTGCAAACACTAAATTTAAACTTATGCATATGCCTTACTATATGGCTCCTGATACTGATATAGTTATATTTGGTCATACTCATATTTTTGAAAGTGACTTTAAAAACTCTACGCTATTTTTAAACCCTGGCGAAGTATGTGCGAGAAACAAATCTATCTCTGAATGTGCTATGCTTGAAGTCACAGATAGTAGATTTGAGGTAACTTACTACACAAGAGACAAAAAAGAAGACACTTTTAAACATCAACTATTTTCATATGAAAGAATCAAATCATGATAAACATAAGCAAAGAGATTTTTTTATGTTCCATCTGTAATATAAACAGTGGAACATGTAATGAAGACTGTAAGTTTTGTTCACAAAGCGTGAGATATAAAGCAGATATAGAGCGTTACAAACAAAAAGCTATGCAAGATATTTTAAAAGAAGCTACCGCTGCTAGAGACAATGGTGCTTTGGGTTTTTGTCTTGTTACTGCTGACAAGGGTCTAAATGATAAGACTCTAAACTTTGTATGTTCTATCGCAAAAATTTTAACAAAAGAAGTACCCGAGCTTAGACTTATAGCATGTAATGGTACAGCATCTATAGAACAACTCTTAACTCTTAAAAGTGCGGGTATTAAAGCCTACAACCATAACTTGGAGACTTCAAAAGAGTTTTATCCTCGTATTTGTACAACTCACTCTTGGGATGAGAGATATGAGACTTGCCAAAATATAAATGATGCTGGTTTAGTGCTTATAAGTGGTGGAATTTTTGGTCTTGGGGAGACAGATGCAGATAGAATTTCTATGTTAGAAGCTCTTAATACTCTAAATCCAACTTCAGTTCCTATAAACTTCTACCATCACAATGAAGCACTAGAGCTAGAACCAAATCCACTAAACATAGAAGAAGCATTTTCGCTTATAAAACTAACAAGAGAGATGATTCCCGATGCTCATAGAATCATGATAGCAGGCGGAAGAGAGTTGATGTTTGGAGATAGACAAAATGAGATTTTCAAGTATGGCGCCAACTCAATTGTAATAGGGAACTATTTAACTACAAGTGGTAGGATTATGAGTAAAGACTTAGATATGCTACAATCTCTAAATCTAAAAGTTGCAAAAACAGTAAAATAAAGGTTAAGTACATGAGTGATAACGTTGTTTTAATCACCACCATTTCGCTTATCATTATTTTCACTCCATTTTTTGCAAAACTTTTAAAACTTCCAACAACTCCTATTGAAATCATATTAGGCTCTGTTCTAGGATACATTGGTTTCTTGCACAATGAACATCTTTTTGACATAGTTGCCGAGCTTGGATTTTTATATCTTATGTTTATTGCAGGTACTGAAATTAATCTCAAAAAAGTCATAAAAACACCTGCAAACCTTATGCAAAAAGTTGTTTTTTATCTGATAATACTATATACATTTTCAATACTCATATCTCTCTATCTAGATCTTGGAAAAATATTTATGGTGCTCCTTCCTCTTATCTCGGTAGGACTAGTGGCAACTCTTTCTAAAGAGTACGGCAAAACCCCTTGGCTTGGTCTATCCATGACTGCCGGAGGGATTGGTGAAGTTGTAAGTATCGGCTTTTTAACTTTAACATCAGCTGCACTGGATTCTGGTTTTGGTATAGGATTATTTAAAACTATATTTGCACTCATGCTATTTTTACTGTTTATGTTTTTACTATTTCGTGCTATGGAGCTTCTATTTTGGTGGTTTCCAGGAGTCTCTACCGTGTTAATGCCTGTTGAAGACAACAAAGAGCAGGATATTCGTCTATCTATGGGAATATTTTTTCTTCTCGTTGGGGCAATGCTCTATCTTGATTTAGAACTTGCTTTTGGAGCATTCTTGGCAGGTATATTTATCCCGACCTTTTTTGAGCATAAACATGAACTCCCTGAAAAACTGGCCTCTTATGGATTTGGTTTTTTGATACCTATATTTTTCATACACATTGGAAGTACATTCAATCTAGATGCACTTAGCATGGAAGGTCTAATTTCAAAAGCTTTTATCATTGCAGTAGTTATGATTGTTATGAGAGTTGTCGCTTCTTTAGTATTTATAAAAAAGCTTGGACTTATAGACTCTATCTTGATGGGGCTATCCCACTCTATGCCTCTAACACTTCTTATTGCGATGGCAACACTAGCTTATAATGCTTCTAGCATAGACACTCTGCACTACTATGCTTTCATTTTAGCGGCACTATTTCAGGTTATAAGTGTTATGATTATTATAAAACTCATTAACAACTATAAGCTCAAAAAGGAATCTGTATGAGTCGTTCTGTTTTACTGCAACTTGCCCGTGATTCGATACAAGAAGTTTTAGAAGCAAAAAGGACTATAGACAAAGCTACCCTTTTAAATGAGCATCCACTGCTAAATGAAAAAATTGCTACAACGGTAAATATTTATATAAAAAAAGAGCTAAGAGGTTCTTTTGCATCTGCAGATGCCACAAAAAGTCTTTTAGAAGATATTGTATATAACGCAAAAATGTCTGCATTTCAAGATAAAAATTTTACTCCACTCACAACTTCTGAATATCTGAGTTGTGAAATAGAGCTACTTCTCAACACTCCAGATGGAGTAATGAGTGAAAAAGATCCTGCAATTTTAAAAGATTAATCTTGTTTAATTTGATCTCCACCTTGAATATAACAAGCTATTGCATAACCATGGTTAAGTCCAAGTGCTATACTTCCACCTGACTCCTGAGTGATATCTCCAGCTACAAACATACCTTTTATATTTGTCTCATAGTTATCGTCATGGATTGGCGTTCCATCTGCTTCTTCGATGCCTGAACTCGCCAGAAATGCACTTGGAGTTGTTCCCCCGATTGCATAAATAACTCTATCAAAAATTTCATCTTCCACTTCGTTAAACAGAACCTTTACTCGGCCATCAACATCTTCTAGACCATTGATGTTTATGCCTAAGATTGGTCTAACTTCTTTATGAATTATTGCATTTGCTATGTTTGTTTGGTTAGTCGGATTGGCACGTCTAAAAGTTTCTCTTCTGTAACAGATCGCTACATCATTTTTCTCACTTAAGTCCACTGCATACTCAACTGCACTATCTCCACCACCGACTACAAGAACTTTTTCACCCTCAGAACAATCGTCTAAGGTGTAACCTATCTTCTTTTTAATCCCTGCAGGCACTTTATAACTAGGCTTATTTGGTTTTCCCATTCTGCCAATAGTTACAACTACATTCTTAGTTCTAATACTTTTTCCAGCCATAAAAACTTCAAAGAAGTTATCTTTTTTTTCTATAGATTGAACTTCTACATGAGTCTGTAGCTCTACAGAGTGATGATCTAAAATCTCATCAAAAAAGTCTAAGGTTGTCTCTTTTGTACCATCTACAAAGTAGATTCTGCCATCCAACTCAACTTTTTGACCTTTCCAGTCTTTATCTACTCTTTTATTATCTTTATAGTATTTACGAATAGTTGAATTATGATTTTGATCTTTTTCAAGAAGAACAATATCTCTGATTCCTTGCAAATAGCCTTCAACCGCAGTTGCGATACCTGCTGGACCTGCCCCAATAATCGCTAAATTATACAGATGACTCATTAAAACTCCTCAGGGCACTTCTAAGAACCTTATAAGGTTCTTAGAAGTGCCCTTATATTATGGCGATTATTTTAACATATTTTAGCAATATTGTTATATACTTACACAATGTATTATGTAATCAAAAGACAACACTCAAATTCATTAACAGCTTTCATTAGTTTTCAGGTGCCAAAATATATTGCTTCTAAAAATAGTGAAAATGTAATATTTGAGTTTCAAAAAGATGGAAAACCCGATAGAAAATGGATAAAAAAGAGTGACATCATTCTACTGACTGATGATAAAAAGTTCTTTATAAAAACAGTCGCCCACTTCAAGGAAGTCGAAGAGGCTCAACAAAAGCTAATAGATGCAGCCCAAGCACAACTAGACCAGAGCATAGAGAATTTTACAGAAGCTATGAATGCTGAAATAGATGAATTTAGCGAGATTAGGGACTCTTCTGACGTACCTTGTATTCTAAAAGAGTTATAAGAACATTTATTATGCAATCCACACAATTGAATTTTAGGAACTAATAATGAAAAACCTTTTAGCAATTTTAGCTCTAACACTCTCACTTAGTGCTTCAGAATTTAAATACATTCAACCAGTAGCAGTTGAAGAAGCACCAGTTGCAAAAATTGTTGAAGAAGCACCAGTTGCACAAGCTGTTGAATCTGTTGAA
>JAQIBW010000070.1 GCA_027858865.1 Sulfurimonas sp.
GTATTATCATCTAAATATTCATCAACTAATAATGCTGATTTATTAGTTTTTTTCCAAAAACTCAAAAATTTCTCTAAAAATTTCTCTAAAAAATCTTTAATAGTTTTTAAAAGCCACTCTTGATACGCTTTATCCTGAGTAACTATAGAATGATGGATATAATTATTTACTAAGTTGGCTAAAAGTGCTCCAACATCAAAACCAAAAGGACCTACAAATGCAAACTCAGGATCAATAACATAAGTTTCATTATCATTAATCATAATTGAGCCAGTATGGAAGTCCCCATGTAAAAGAGCATCACTATGTGTCATAAACTTATATTTGAGTTCTAAAACTTTCTCTTTAAATTCTATATCAGCGAAAAGTTTTTTTGCTTCTAGATTATTTTTTACATTTTCATTATCGTTAGTTACATGTTCCATAAAAGCAAAACTAAAAACTAAATCTTCTGTTAATTTACATAGTTCTGTATTGTTATTAAAATCATTTATTAATTCTCTTTTTTCACTGCTGCTAAGAAATAGGGACGAAGTATAAAAAAGCATCGCTGCCATATAGGCTGATATATGTTCACTAAAGTTTTCATAAATAACTTTATCAATTAGACCTTTTCTCATAATAATATGATTGTCTAAATATTGCATAACAACTAAGCTCATATCTTCATTAGAATGGTATATAACAGGTATAAAGTTTGGGAATATGCTGTAAAATTTTTGTAGTGCTCTTATCTCATAAGTCATACGTTCTCGGCTAAGAGCGAACTCTTCACCAACGCATCTAAGATAGGGAACAGCTTGTTTAACAATAAGAGCTTTTTTTGAGTCAGTTGTGGAGCTTACAAGATAGACATAGTTTAGGTTACCATCTCCTATCTCTTGTGCTTTTAAATCATCACTACCGAAGTAGTTCATAACCTCATCAACACTCTTAAGATAAGAGATAATACTAGTTACATCTAACTCTCTATACTCCATTATCATACTCCAAGATTATTTTAGTTTATTAAATATATCCATAGCATCTAGTTTTTCCCAAGGATAATCACTTTGACCTACTTGACCGCGAGCTGCAACGTCCGCATAAAGGAAAGTCTCAGCACTTGGCTTATCTAATCCAAACTTCTTTGTAATCCAGTTTGGAGTCAGTGAAAAGTTTTCACTTACAAAAGTTGAAAGTTTATCATCATCAAGACCATCGCAAACTGTTCCATAAGTATCTACAGAAACAGAAGTAGGTTTTGCTACACCGATTGCATAAGATAGTTGAACTGAACACTTTTTTGCAAAACCTGCAGCAACGATATGTTTTGCTACCCAACGAGCTGCATATAAACCACTTCTATCTACTTTTGTATAGTCTTTACTTGACTGTGCTCCACCACCGATAGGAGCATAACCACCGAAACTGTCAACGATTAGTTTTCTACCAGTCAGACCTGAATCATGCAGTGGAGAGTGACTTACATATCTACCAGTCGGGTTTAAGTGAATAATAGTTTTTTTAGGATCATAAAGATCAGTTGGTAATCCAGCATCATCTATTAAACCTTGAAGCAGTTCTCTTACTTCTGTGATATCCATATCTTCATTTGAAGGAGCAGAAACTACTATAGTATGTATTGAGATAGGATTACAGTTTTCAAAGTTTTCTTTGTTTCCATAATCAAGTGTAACCTGTGTCTTAATATCGACTCCAAGTTTGTGATTGTGTTTAAGCGCATAGTGGTAAACTTTATCGCTTAAAACTCTTGCATAAGTGATAGCAGCTGGCATATAGTCAGCTGTTTCATTAGAAGCATATCCAAACATGATTCCCTGATCACCAGCACCAGTCTCACCATCTTCTTGATCAACGCCCTGATTGATATCTGGTGATTGTTGATTTAAAAGTACTTGAACTTTTACGTCTTCTGGGTATAAACATTGCTCTTTTGTAAAAGCACTTTTTCCATCATAACCGATGCCAATAAGAGCATCTTTAACAATTGTCTCATACTCAGCATCTGTTAGGTTAGCATTAGATGTAACCTCTCCACCAATGATTACATGCTTACCTGCTACAAAAACTTCACTCGCAACTCTACTTTTAGAATCTGCAATTATCAGTTTATCAACTATACTATCTGCTATTATATCTGCACACTTATCTGGGTGTCCAGGGGCTACTACTTCACTTGTAAATAAATACATCTGTTTCCTTGAATTATTATCAGTTAAAAAGGATGTCTCCCTAAAAACTAGTTTGAAAAACAACTTTAATCTAGGTTATAAACCTGGTGCTTTCCACATTGAGGTTGTGATATTATCATCTACTAACTTTAGTTGTGCTTCATAAGCTTTTTCGAACTTTACTTTAAGCTCATTATATATCTTTTTGTTACTCATATTCGGCTGATACAGTTTATCCCACACAACCAGTTTTTTCGCTGCACCTGCTATTGAGTCGTATATACCAGCACCTACACCTGCTGCCATCGCTGCACCAAGTGCTGTGGCTTCTGTAACTTTAGGAATACGAATTTTACATCCTGTTACATCTGCTAATATTTGAGACCATAAAGCACCTCTACTAGCTCCACCTGCGAAAACAATAGTATCTATTTCTAAGTTTGTAAACTCTTTGATTTTATCCAAATTTATACTTGAAACTATCGCTGCATTTTCTTGTAGACTTCTAAACATAGATGCACGATTGCAAACTTCTGGGTCTATGCTAAGATTTAAAAAACTTGGACTTGCGTGGTACCATTTTCCATACTTCATAGAGTCTGAAAAAATCGGTATGATTCCATGTGAACCAACAGGTACACTTTTAGCTTTTTGTTCTAAAATCTCATAAGCATCTACGCCCTGCTCTTTTGCCTGAAGTTTTTCCATCTCACAAAATGCATCTCTAAACCAACGCATAACTAAACCACTAAAAAAAGTTATGCCTTCTGCTTGGGATTGATTTGCGATTACATGAGGATTTACTCTTATACTCATATCTTTTGGAGGTTCTGTATCACTTGAAATGTTTACAACTTGTTGCCAAAATGAACCACCAAGAATTGCTACGTCACCTATTTCAACTACGCCGAGTCCTGCAGACCCGAGTTGAACATCACCACCACCCATTACTACTTTAGTGCTAGTTGATAGCCCAGTTTCAATAGATGCTGATGTTGTAACATTTCCAATAGGAGTTCCAACTTCTACACAAGGAACAAATATATCATCTTTTAAACCAACTTTTTTAGCCATACTTGGCATCCAGTCACGAGACTCTAAAGAGAAGATTCCTGTAGTTCCCCCGTTACTTGGGTCAGTCGCAATCACTCCGCTGAGTTTAGCTAAAATCCAATCACCAATCATAGATATTTTTGCAACTTTCGTGTAAACTTCAGGTCTATTATTTTTTAACCACATAATTCTTGGAAGCGCGCCAAGTGCAAATGTCTGTCCAGATGCTTGATAAAACTCTTCTTCGATACCATCAAAATTCTCTTTAAGATATTTTACCTCTTTGTCAGCTCTTGCATCTACATTTGCTACTGCCCAAAGCTCCTGTCCATTTTCATCATAAACAACTATACCTTCACGCATACTTGTCGCACTAAGAGCGATGATGTCTTCGCCACTTAGCTTTGCATCTAAGAGAGCTTTTTTTATACATCCGACTGCGAGTTCCCAGTTAGCCGTAAAATCAAAACTCATAGAGTTAGGAATTCCATCCTCTGCTAAGTGTGTCCACTCTTCTTGCGCTACAGAGATTTGATTTCCAAGTGTATCAAAGATTACCGCTCGAATACTTCCAGTTCCAGCATCTATAGCCATTAAATAGCTCATAGTTTTAACCTAAAATTTCTAGTTCATCACTATATTTTTTCTCACAAAACGGCTCATAGCTTGATTTGTAAATTGCGTAATGCTCAGATGCTTTGTGACCGTCAAGAGCTACTTCATCTCTCCAAGTCTCAACTGCCATAAATTTTCTAGGATTATTTTCATATTGGTAAATATCATATAAAAGACATCCGTCTTCTGCTTTACTTAAGTCAACCATTGCAGTTAAAAGCTCTTTCATCTTTGCCTCATCACCCTCTTTTGCTATAAACGTTACTCTTTTTGTAATTGTCATAATTTATTCCTTAGTTTTGTATAATATTTAATCTCGCAGATTATATCAAATTAATTGAAATAGATTATAATAGTAAAAACACTTCAGGACTTTAGTTTGAACATACTTTCCAAGATAGAAGATATTATAGAAAAAAACGGCTCAGATTTTGAACTGTCTAAACTTTTCAAAGCCTATATTAACGATTATAAGACCTCTTTACCAGAACTATTTGAAAGCTCACAAGGTAAAGATTTTTTAGTTAAACATACAAAAAAACTAGATTCCATCATATCTTTAATGTACAAAACTGTTCTTCGACGAGTATTTGGCAACTACTTGCCTATGAGAAGTTCAATCCCGGTAGCCATTGTCGCACTTGGAAGTTATGGACGAGAGCAGTTATGTGTTCACAGTGACATTGACCTTCTCATAGTTTATGAAGAGGTTGATGGTTTTAACACTCAGCTCATCATAGAAAAACTTTTCTATCTAGCTCTGGATGCCGGGCTTAAACTTGGTCATAGAGTTCATGAGACAACAGACCTCTTCAGAGCTGCAGATGAAGATATAACTATACGAACTTCACTTATGGAGTCACGTTTTGTTACCGGTTCTTCATTCACTTGGCATACAACACAAAAAGAACTAAATAAAATCAGACTTTACAATCAAAAAGAGTTCATTCTTGCCAAAATAGATGAAGCGCAGATAAGAAGAAAAAAATATTCTACTTCGATGCAACCAAATATAAAAGAGAGTGTTGGAGGATTAAGAGATACTCAACTTCTTCTTTGGATAGCACAGACTATCTATGGAGTTAATACATTAAGAGATTTAAGTCAAAATGTTTTCTCAGATGAAGAGTATAGAGAGTTTAGAATAGCCTTAGAGCTTCTTTTTCGTGTGAGAAGTGCTTTGCATCTCATCACTAACAAACAAGAAGATAGACTTATTTTAGATTATATGCCACAAGTTGCACAGATGCTAGGCTTTAAAAATGAGCAGAAGATGCTAACAAAAGTTTTACAAGCACAGTGGCGTATTAGTAACTTTACTCAAATATTTGTGAAAAAAATGCTAAGACCTTATATCTCGGATATGAACTATTTTAAAGAGCTTAGAAAAAACCGACTAAGTCGTGGCATCTATCTTTTAGATGATAGACTCTTTGCATCTTACAATCTTCAAATACAAGCTATTAACTCTCTTTTAAAACTACTTGTATCTTTGCCTGATAAGTTTTACCATTTTGATGCAGGGTTTTTAAACCAAATGACATATGCAAAAATACCGCATCCTATCACTAAAGAAACATACAACTTACTAAAAGAACTTCTAAAAAAAGAGCATATTTACAGTTTTTTAAAGCTATTTTACGATGCAGGAATCCTACACCAACTCTTCTCAAACTTTAGAAAAGTCCTACACCTTCCACAATTTGACGGATATCATCACTATCCTGTAGACTTTCACTCTATAAAATGTGTTGAAGCACTTGAAAATATCAAAGAGTCTTATATACAAGATCTTTATGATGAACTAAGTGCAGATGAAAAACTTTTACTAAAAATAGTTGTACTTTTTCACGATACAGGAAAAGGCCGCAAGCAAGACCACTGCGAAGTTGGAGCAAAACTTATAGTTCCTTTTGCTACAAAACTGAATCTAAATGAAGAACTTATTGAGAGATCAGTTACCCTCATCAGAAACCATATACTTATGAGTAATGTAGCTTTTAAAGAGAATATCCATAATGAAAAAACTCTTTATAAGTTTATGTCTAACATAAAAGACACTAAGAACTTAAAACTACTATACATCCTTACTTATGCAGACATTAATGGTGTGGGAGGCAATACCTACAATGCATTTAGCTCTAAACTTCTTCATGATTTATACAGTAGCGCTTTAGAAATTTCAGAAAATAGTGACAGAATCACGGATGCTTCTAAAAGAGTCACAATAGAAAAACGTGTTAAAAACTCTGATGCTTTTAAAGAATTACCAAAACTTCTTCAAACAAAGCTACTCCGTGTAGAATCAAATCTATTCTTTTTCAAGCACACTCCGCAAGATATTGTAAAGATTGCTAAAAAGGCAAAAGAGACAAAAGAGTATGATTTTCATGTAAACGCAAAGACTTCTTTGAGCATAGAAATATACAGAAAAGTTCCACTAAATGTTGGTTATCTTTTAGCATCACTAAGTCACTTGGATGTTGCGTCTATGGAGATATTTACACTCTTTGACGGAATCAAATATTTCAAAATAGAATTTATAAAAAACGTAGATGGAAATGAACTTATTGAAGTTGAGAAAATAGTCAAAAATGCTTTTGATATGAGTAGACATATTGGGATGAAAAAAGTAAGTATTGCTAAAAAAGAGATTCTCATCGATTGTGAACATTCGTTAACACATGCAGAATTAAACATAAATACAAAAAACCAAATTGGACTTTTAGCTTATATTATGGATTGTTTTGAAGAACTTGGTATTAATATTATAACTGCGAAGATTCACTCTACTAAGCATAAAGTACGCGATAGCTTCTTAATGGAAAAACAAAACGATATATGCAATAATGTCGAAAAAATTTATGAACTATTAACAAAAGGCAACTGATATGTGTGGAATTGTTGGATATCTAGGCGAAAAAAATACTAAAGAAATTTTACTTGATGGGCTTAAAGAACTAGAATATAGAGGTTATGACTCAGCAGGTATAGCAGTTTTGCAAAATGGTCAATTTTCAAACTATAAAGCTATTGGGAAGCTTATAAATCTTGAAGAAAAAACTAAAGATTTTATAACTACTGGATTTGCCGTAGGTATAGGTCATACACGTTGGGCTACACATGGAAAACCAACAGAGCTTAATGCGCATCCTCACTTAGGTGAGAGTTCTTATGTTGTTCATAATGGAATAATAGAAAACTATGTTACGCTAAAAAAAGAGCTCATAGCTGATGGAGTTAAATTTCTTAGTCAAACAGATACTGAAGTAATCGTTCATCAGTTTGAAAAAAACTTAAAAAACCATACAAGTGCTTTTGAAGCTTTTTCAAAAACAATACAAGAGCTAGAGGGAGCTTACGCTGTTCTGCTAACTACAAAGTCCCAACCTGAGACTATCTTCTTTGCAAAACACGGTTCACCTATGCTTGTAGGTATCAATGCTGAAGATGAAAAGTTTTTTGCTTCTTCAGATACTCCACTAATCGGTCATGCAACTGAGGTAAATTATTTTGAAGATGGTGATTACGGCTTTGTAAGTTCTAAAGAAATCGCTATATTTGATAAAGACGCAAAGAAGAAAAAGCCTATTTTTACAAAACTTTCTCAAAATAAACTCTCAGCTCAAAAAGATGGCTACCGCTTTTTTATGGAAAAAGAGATTTATGAACAAAGTGATGTCATCGCAGATACTATGATGGGAAGACTTAGTGATGAAGAGATAGTGTTTGATGAGTTTGATAAAAGTCTATTTGATGGAATAAATGAGATTAAACTTTGTGCTTGTGGAACTTCTTATCACTCAGCTCTTAGTGCTTCTTATCTTTTTGAAAGATATTCAAAAATCAGAACTTCAGTAGAGATAGCTAGTGAATTTAGATATAGAGAACCCATAATGAGCAAAGACACTTTGTTCATAGTTATTTCACAAAGTGGAGAGACTGCTGACACTCTAGAGACACTAAAAATGGCAAAAAAAGCAGGGTTAAGAACCTTGGTTATTTGTAATGTAGATAATTCATCTATGGTCAGACTAGCAGATGCAACAATTCTGACACGTGCCGGAATAGAAAAAGGTGTAGCATCTACAAAAGCTTTTGCAACTCAGGTTACAATCTTTTGGATGCTGAGTCTTTATATCGCAAAAATGCGCGACTCACTAAAAGAAAAAGAAATTATTAGACAGATTTCACTTCTTCGCGAAGTTCCCACAGCGGCAAAAGTAAGAGATGAGATGCATGAGAGATTGAAAAGACTCTCAAAGAGATATCTTCATGGTCATGGTTTCTTTTTCATCGGTAGAGATATCTTTTATCCTCTAGCACTAGAAGGAGCTTTAAAGTTAAAAGAGATTTCTTACCTACATGCTGAAGGCTATCCAAGTGGAGAGATGAAGCATGGACCAATCGCTCTAGCAGATCCGGAACTATTTACAATTGCCCTGCTTCCTGAGCACTTACACTATGAAAAATCTAAAAGCAATGTAGAAGAGTTAAGTGCAAGAGATTCTACTATCTGTGCTATAAGTCCACTAGAATTTGACAAGGCTGATGACTTTATTCGTATTTCTAAATGTAAAGATTATATGTTAGAGTTTTTTGAGATGATGGTTGTTGTTCAGCTACTTTCTTTAGAGATTTCAGTTAGACTTGGGAATGATGTTGACATGCCAAGAAATTTAGCAAAAAGTGTAACTGTTGAATAAAAAGTAAAAACGAAATTTAACAAAGTATATATTTCTATCACATAGTTGATACTTTCATTTTAAATTTATTTTTTATTTGGTATTATCTATAGGTCTAATTAAAATTAACAAAACTGGATTAATATGCAAACAAAATCTAAACTTCTCTTTATAGTAGCAATAATGCTACGTGGTCGAACAACTGCACCAATCAGCATTAGATCGTTAAATTTTAGAGATTACAGCATCAAAAGTGCTGTAGAAAAATCAAAAATGACTGCAACTATTGTCAAAGACGGTTTAACTGCGCATATGGTCAATGGAATGATGGATAAAAGAGAGTATTTTTTACATCAGATATCTGTTAATAATGATGAAGTTAAATCTTTATGGTTGGCTAGAAGCGAAAATGTTATTAAGCAATATGGTGAAGGCTTTAATGATGAAACCGTAAGAGATGAGATTGATAAAAAAGTTTTAAGAACTGGGGAAACGGTAAGAGAAATCATTGAAAATTCCAATGAGATTACTCTAAGAGTTACGATTCCTTATAAAGCAACTGTTGATGGGGGAGATACCAACTGTTTAACATGTCATAATGTTAAGAGAGGTGATACTCTTGGCGTCATAAGCATGGAGTTTGATATCAGTGATATGAGAACAAGCGGTATGTTTACGATTTTAAGAATACTTGGAATTAATCTGCTATTTTTAGTCATTGTTCTTTTTCTACTAAATTACTATGTTACTCCGTACATGAAACTATTTTCTAACTTACAAAATGGAATCAAAAAAGCATATAGCGGAGATTTTACTCATAAATTTGAAACTACTGTAGGTGGAGATGCTAAAAGTATTGTAGATCAAATAAATACACTCTTTTCAAAGATGCAAGAAACATTTGGAGATATAAAATACAACCTTGCAACATTTATTCCTCAAGGATGTGTTTCTTCTGCTGATCCTCTACATGAAGCAAAAACAATTATTAATGAACTTTCCGATGTATATAAGTTTAAAAAGACTATAGAGCTAGATGCTTCAAAAGATGAAGTATATACAAGAATTATTGATATACTAAAAATAAAGTATCATCTAAAGAACTTTGCACTATATGAAGTAAATAATATAACGCATGAAAGACAACTATTTTTCTCTACTGATAATAATGCTCAAATATGCCAAGAAAAAGTCAATAAAAATGCTGGTGAATGTAGAGCGTACAGAACTAAGAGTGTAACTATATCTACTGAATTTCCAAACTTATGTCAGGCATGTTTATCAGAAAAACAAAACTATGTGTGTATACCATTCACAATAAATAATGATGTGTCTTTAACTATTTCTATTACTGGAGACAGTGAAGATGAGATTGAAGAATTTACATCACTTATAACTAGTATTAAGCACTATTTTGAAGCTGCTAAGCCTGTAATCGAGAGTCAAATACTTATGGAAAAACTTAGAGATACATCACTTAGAGATGGTATGACAGGTCTTTATAACAGAAGATTCTTGGAAGAAGTGATAGATAAAATAATGCATCAGGCACACAGATCAAAAGATACTTATTCTGTATTGATGCTAGATGTTGACTTCTTTAAAATGGTTAACGATACATACGGACATGATGTAGGTGATAGAGTAATCGTTGAAATTGGTAAAGTTTTAAAAGATAATATTCGTGATTCAGACTTAGCTATTAGATATGGTGGAGAAGAATTTGTTGTAATGCTACATAATGCAAGTGATGAAGGAACTCAAGAAGTCGCTCAGAAAATTCATGATGTCTTTGGTGCTTTATCGTTTGATGTGGGAACAGGTGAAACACTAAGAAAGACTATGAGTATAGGAATTTCTAAATTTCCTATAGACGGAGACACGATTTGGAAGGCTATCAAGTTAGCTGATACTGCTCTATATGTTGCTAAGACAACAGGTAGAAATAAGATTGTTCACTATGAGAAAAAGATGTCAGAAAACGAAGACCTCCGTTAGTAAAGAGTCAAAATAGCAGCGCATTTACTGCGTTGTTGTTTTTTGTCATACACAATAGTGCACTTCCTCAAACACGCCTTGTAACTACACTACTCTTTTAACTTTTACAATTTTAGAATTTTACTTTTTGTATTTTTACTAGCTTTAGGAAGTAGGACTTTAGTCCCGCAAAAAAGCGAGGCTCATCGTGGAGAACGCCACGGGTTAGCGTTCCTAAAAGCCTCACTTCAAAAACATTCCATGCTTGTTCCAAAATATATCGTAAAGAAAACCATAGAGTAAGAAAAAATTAAATTTATAAAGGAAAATAACAAATACAGTTGTAAGGAATTTAAAGAGTGGTGTAATTGCTAGGCGTGGTCGAGGAAGTGTACTTTAGTACATGACGAGAGTAACAACGACGCAAGTGCGCCGCTATTTAAATTTCGTGAAGAGAAACTTACTCTACACCGAACAAGCACTAACCCCTGGGGGTGTTGTTGGTTGTACTGACTCGTTTGTTGCTCCACCAGCTGCATTAACAGCTTCAATAGTAGCCCAAATAGATTCAGCTGCTGCCATATATCTTTTTGCACTCTCTGAAGTCGGGTTAACAAAAGTAATTGGTTTACCTTCATCTCCACCTGTTCTGATACTTGATTCGATTGGAATCTCTGCAATTATCTCAGTATCAAACTCTTTAGCCATTGGACCAGAAGTTCCTTTACCAAAGATATCATACTCTACACCAGTATCTGGTGCGATAAATCCGCTCATATTTTCAACTATTCCAGCGATTGGAATATTAAGTTTTTTAAACATATCTAATGAACGACGAGAGTCATCAATAGAAACAGCTTGAGGAGTTGTAACTACAAGTCCTGCAGTTACAGGTACACTTTGAGCTAAAGTAAGCTGAGCGTCACCTGTTCCTGGAGGCATATCTATAACTAAAACATCTAACTCAGACCATAAGATATCTCTTAAGAACTGCTCAATTGCCTTCATAATCATAGCACCACGCCACATAAGTGACTGACCTTCTTCCATAAGTGAACCCATAGACATCATCTCAATACCATAAGCTTTAATAGGAAGAACTTTGTTCCCGTTAACTTCTGGTTTAACATCTGAAACACCCATCATACGAGGGATATTTGGACCATAAATATCAGCATCTAAAAGACCGACTTTTTTGCCTTGAGCAGCAAGAGCAATAGCAATATTTACAGACGTAGTTGATTTACCAACCCCACCCTTACCAGAACTTACCATTAAAAAGTTTTTAACTTGTGGAGCAATATTTTTGCTTTTTGGCTTTGGCGCTTCTGGCATTTTTGGAGCATTAACATTACACTTAACATTTGAAGCACCAACAGCTTTAAGCTCAGTTGTTGAATCATCAATAATTTGTTGTGCAACTTCCGGAGCACTTGAAGTAATCTCTACATTGAAACTTACATCAGTTCCATTAATTTCTATACTATTAACAAAACCAAAAGTAACGATATCCTTAGTAAAACCTGGATACATAACTTTTGATAGTGCTGAATTTACAATTTCATTAGTCATAATATATATTTTCCTTTAATTTATTTCATCACAGCCTCAGAAGTGAGGCTTACGAAAATTTGATTTTTGAAACTATAGCATATCTAAATAAGACAAAAATTGTCTTATATCAATAATTCTTTTTTTTAAGCTATAGCTTTTGCAGCTTCTGCTGCTTCTCTCTCTTTATTTTCTCTTGCAATCTGCTCAATAGCTTCTGGATTATCCATAATATTTTGAGTTATCTTATAAGAACAAAATTTCGGTCCACACATAGAACAAAACTCTGCTTCTTTAAATACATCCTGAGGAAGAGTTTCATCGTGATACTCTCTAGCTCTTTCACCATCAAGTGCAAGCTCAAACTGTTTTTCCCAGTCAAAACCGTATCTAGCATCACTCATAGCATCATCAACATCTCTTGCACCTTTACGACCACGGGCAATATCAGCAGCATGAGCCGCTATTTTATAAGCAATGATACCTTCACGAACATCATCAGCATTTGGAAGACCTAGATGCTCTTTAGGCGTTACATAACATAACATACTAGCTCCATGCCATCCACCAACAGCAGCACCAATAGCTGAAGAGATATGATCATATCCAGCCGCGATATCAGTAACTAATGGTCCTAAAATATAAAATGGTGCTTCGTGACAAAGCTCACGCTGAAGTTTCATATTACGTTCAATTTGATTTAAAGGAACGTGACCAGGACCTTCTATCATTATTTGAACATTTTTTTCCCAAGCTCTTAAAGTTAAGTCACCTAAAACTTTAAGCTCACCTAGCTGTGCATCATCAGATGCATCTGCTAAACAACCAGGGCGAAGTGAATCACCAAGACTAAGTGAAACATCATATTTTGCACAGATATCTAAGATATCATCGAATGCAGTATAAAATGGATTTTCTCTATGGTAATGCATCATCCATGCAGCCATAAGTGAACCACCACGACTTACAATTCCCATTTTTCTTTTTGCGATTTTAGGCATAGTCTCTAGTAAAAAACCAGCATGAATAGTAAAGTATGAAACACCTTGCTTAGCTTGACGTTCCAAAACTTCTAACATTACTTCTATGCTAAGGTCTTCAATCTTATTACCAACATCATGAAGGATTTGATAAATAGGAACAGTACCTATAGGAATCTTAGAAGATCCAATAACGGCTCTACGGATCTCATCCAAATCTCCACCAGTTGACAGGTCCATTGCTGTATCAGCATGGTAGTGCTGAGATACTTGCATCTTCTCTACTTCACCAGCAACATCAGATGCTATCGCCGATGAACCAATGTTAGCATTGATTTTACATTTAGATGCAATTCCAATAGCCATTGGCTCTAACGATGTGTGATTTATGTTTGCAGGTATTATCATTCTACCTCTAGCTATTTCACTTCTTACAAGTTCAGGAGATAAATCTTCTACTTTTGCAACGTACTCCATCTCCTCAGTTATTATGCCTTGTTTAGCATAATACATTTGAGTTCTAACAGTATCATTTTCTCTTTTTTTTACCCATGAAGTTCTCATAGTTATCTCCATATATTATGTATTAGTATGTGCAAATATAATCAAATAAAGTTAAAGTAGCATTAAGGGGTTCAAATAAACACAATTATTGATATAAACAAGAGAAAAAAAAGCTTTGGGAGTGTATACTTTCGTAACACTTTTCAAACACAGGAGTATATTTGGCTGACGTAACACTTGTATTACTTGCTGCTGGTAGTTCTAGTCGCTTCCTTTGCGATGTTAAGAAGCAGTGGTTAAGGATTGGAAATGAGCCTTTATGGCAATATGTAGCCCGAAAGTGTGTAGAAACTAAACTCTTTAACAAAATTATTATCACTGCATCAAGTGATGATATTGAGTTTATGAAGAGTTATGATTCTTTTACATTTGTAAAAGGTTCTACCACGAGACAAAGTTCTTTAAATAATGCTTTAAAAGAGGTTGATAGTGAGTACGTTCTTGTTAGTGATATAGCAAGATCTTGCATCAGCGAAGAGTTTTTGAAAAAAATTATAAGTAAAAAAGGTGAAGCTGACTGTATAGTTCCTTACTTAAAAGTTAGTGACACTGTTGTATATGAGAATGAAACTATAGATAGAGATAAAGTAAAGAGGGTTCAAACTCCTCAACTTTCTCGTACATCTGTATTAAAAGATTCTTTAAATACAAACATAGAGTTTACCGATGAGAGTAGTGCCATTGTAGCAAATGGCGGTTCAAGAGAGTTTATTCTTGGTGAAAATGAAGCCAATAAGATAACCTTTATAAGAGATTTGAACCAGTTATCATGTTTATCAAAGCCCTCAACTGATATTCTTAGTGGTACAGGCTTCGATGTTCATGCTTTTGATGACAACGAAGATATGTATTTAGGCGGAGTTAAGATAGATTCTAGCTTTGGGTTTAAAGCGCATAGTGATGGAGATGTTGCCATTCATGCTCTTATAGATGCTCTTTTAGGAGCGGCTGGCATGGGTGATATTGGAGATAGTTTTCCAGATAGTAGTGATGAGTACAAAAATATTGATTCAAAGATTCTACTTCAAAGAGTTGTTAATAAAATATACAACTTTGGTTTTGTTATTGTAAATGTCGATTTAACAATAGCAGCTCAGACGCCAAGGATTGGCAAGTACAAATTGCAAATGAGAAAGACTATCGCAGAGATTTTAAACTGTGAAAGCTCACGAGTAAACATAAAAGCTACAACAACTGAAAAACTCGGCTTTATTGGTCGAAGTGAAGGTGTTGGCGTTATTGCAAATGCAAATTTAAAATATTTTGATTGGACCAAAGTCCAGAGTAAAGGTAACCATTGAAAATACTAATTATAGAAAACGAAGTTTATTTAGCCCAGAGTATTGCCACAAAGATAGGCGAGTTAGGTCATATATGCGAAATGTGTACATCTACTAAAGATGCAATAAAAAGTAACAATTATGATGTTGTTTTACTTTCTACAAATATCAATGGTCAAGATTTTAATCCGGTTATTGAAACATTCAAAAGTGCAATTATTATTTTAATGGTTTCATATATTTCAAATGACACTGTTTCTAAACCTCTTAGTGCAGGGGCTAAAGACTACATCTTAAAGCCGTTTATGATTGAAGAACTGATAAGAAAAATAAACCACTATCAAGATTATGAAAAGCTTAAAAAGAGGGATGCTGCTTATAAAAAATACTTAACCCACTCTTTTTCAACAGTGACACATGAGTATGATCATAATACTATAGAACTTCCAATCTTCATTTCA
>JAQIBW010000196.1 GCA_027858865.1 Sulfurimonas sp.
TCCAGTTAAAAAATCTAAAGTTATTATGATAATATAATCATTTCTTTTTGGTTTTTTGTATAAAATTTCTAGCATATGTTGTCTGCCCTTAATATTTGTGTAATTGTACTGTTTTAATATTCATAATTCAATGATTTTCTTCGTTTATGATAACTGTATAATATTTTTTGTGGTATTATAAGCTCAATATTTAGTCTTTAAGGTATTTGAATGGATTTAGGTACGGTTGTTGGTATAGTTTTGATTATGGCTCTTCTTATGGGTGCTATGTCAATGGGTGTTGGTGTTGGTGCTTATATCGATATTCCATCTGTTTTAATAGTTGTTGGTGGTAGTATTGGTGCGTTGATGATATCCTTCAAGCCAGGACAGATGAAAAACTTTGCCAAGGTCTTTATGGTAGCTATTAAACCTACTGTAGATGATGAAGCTGAGCTTATCAAAAAACTTGTTGATTTTGCAACAAAGGCCAGAAAAGACGGAATCTTGGCTCTAGAGAGTGAAGTAAATGCTGAATCTAATGAGTTCTTGAAAAAAGGTCTCTCCATGGCGATTGATGGCAGTGAACCCGATACTATACGTGAGCTTTTAGAGATAGAAAAGGAACAAACAAGTGATCGTCATAAAGTGAATGGTTCTATCTTTAGTAACTGGGCTGCACTAGCAGGAGCCATGGGTATGGTTGGTACACTTATTGGTCTTGTTGCAATGCTCTTAAATATGGCAGATCCATCAGCGATTGGTCCTTCTATGGCAGTTGCTTTACTTACAACGATGTATGGTGCGATTATCGGAAATGTTTTTGGTACTCCAATAGCTATTATATTAGGTATTAGAAATGATGAAGAGACTTTGGTAAAAGAGATGATTTTATCAGGAATCATGTCTATTCAATCAGGAGATGCTCCAAGGGTACTCGAAGCTAAACTATTGGCTTACTTAGCTCCTGCAGATCGAGTGAGCCAATTTGACTAACGCTGGATATAACTAATGGCTAAGAAAAAGTGTCCGGAATGTGAGAGATGTTTACCTGGTTGGCTAGCTGCCTTTGGTGACTTAATGTCTCTTTTATTATGTTTCTTCGTTTTACTACTATCAATGTCAAGTATGGATGCAAAGAAAATATCTGAAGCAATAGGATCTTTATCTGGAGCAATGAGTGTTTTAGAAGGCGGTACAAAAACTGAAATCTCTAAACAACGTATTCAAGAGTCTACTCCTATCGAATCCCAAGATGAGACAAGTCAAGTTGTGAATAGAGTTGCACAAGCCGCTAATGATGCAAATGAGATGATTGGTAAAGGACAAGGACCAGCTATTTCTGTAGAAGAAGCACAAGAAGGTTTTGTAATAGAACTTCCGGCTTCTCTTCTTTTTAAATCAGGAAGTGCCACTATAGAGAATGAAGATGCTATTTTATTTCTTAAAAGAGTAGCTCTTATTGTGGAAGAGTTGCCAAATACGATGCAAGTTAGTGTACAAGGTCATACTGACAACCTAGGGCCTGGTAAAAACAGTGTATTTAAAGATAACTGGGAACTCTCTTCTGCTAGAGCTATATCAGTTCTTCAAGAACTACTTCTTGACGGTGTTAATCCAAAAAGAATTAGTGCTGCAGGATTTGCTGAGTTTAAACCGCTTGCAACAAATGTAACAGAAGCTGGACGAGAAAAAAACCGTAGAGTAGAGTTACACTTTTATGGTTCTAAATCAGATGAAGAAGCAAAAATTAAAGCTTCCGTCTTAGATAAGGCGACGATTAAATAATGTTAAGACTTCTAACTCTGCTTTTAGCTTTTGTTTCTATTTTAGGAGCAGAATCAGTAGCTATACCGACTATGAATTTTGCTCTGTCAGCTCCGGATACCCCACAGCAATTAGTGAGTTCACTTAATGTTTTAGTTGCTCTTACACTTCTTTTTTTAGCTCCAAGTATGATACTTGTTATGACAACGTTTACCCGTTTTGTCATAGTGTTTGGTTTTTTAAGACAAGCTCTTGGAACACAGCAAGTCCCGCCAACGCAGATTCTTGTTATGCTTGCAATGGTCTTAACATTCTTTGTAATGGAACCAATAGGAAAACAAGCTTATGCTGATGGTATAAAGCCTTATATAGAAGAAAAGATAGGATATGAAGAGGCTTTTGAGAAAACAGCACTCCCTTTTAAAAACTTTATGATTAGAAACACAAGAGAGAAAGATTTAGCGCTTTTCTTTAGAATAAGAAAAATGGAAAATCCGGCAACCGTTGCTGATGTTCCTCTATCTATTATTATTCCATCTTTTGTAATAAGTGAGTTGAAAACCGCCTTTGAGATAGGTTTTTTACTCTTTTTACCATTTTTGGTTATTGATATGGTTGTAGCATCTATACTCATGTCTATGGGTATGATGATGCTCCCTCCTGTAATGATCTCTCTGCCCTTTAAGATACTTGTTTTTGTACTCATAGATGGTTGGAACTTACTTATTGGTAATCTCGTAGCAACAATAAAATAGGATAGATATTAGAATGAACTGTAAATATTTTGGAGAGTGTGGTGCTTGTAGAGTTTATGAAGGCGGCTATGAGGGACAACTTGATGAAAAACTAGAACTA
>JAQIBW010000254.1 GCA_027858865.1 Sulfurimonas sp.
TAGAATGCTCTTATGACGATAGTAGACATGATATTTATAAAACTACTATACAGCCATTAAAAATAGCTAATTATGAAGGTTTTTGGTATTTGATAGCACTAAGAGAAGATACACTTAAAAAATATTATCTAAAAAATATTTCTAATGTAAAAGCAACTCAAATTCAATTTACTAGCGATGTAAAACTTGATGCTAGATTAGAAGATTCAATATCGGTTTGGTTTCAAAAAGATGTAGAACCTTTTGAAGTCAAAATATATGCGAATAACATAGCTACAAAGTATTTTCAAAGACGACCACTACCGACACAAAGTGTAGAGTCATTAGGTCAAGATGGCAGCATGGAATTTGTTGTGAAAATAACGCATGAGATGGAGATACTGCCTATAGTGAAATATTGGCTGCCACATATGCGAGTTATTGAACCTCAATGGATACAGGATATGATAGATGAAGATTTGAGTAGCTATTTAGCTAAGTGATTTTTATGTCCAGGCATATAGCTATTTTGAAAAGAGATTTTTTACTTAACTCATCTAACCAGACATAAAGCCGTCCATTCATCATAATATACTTCTAAAAAGAGGTGAAAATAATGCCCCATATGGATTCCCAAACAAACAAAGTATATTTCTCAAATATACTGCCAAAAAAGCACTCCAAATTTTCAAAAGAGTTTTTTAAAATTCTAGATAACAATAATATAAACTATGAATTAATCTCCACCACAAAAGATATATGGATGAGAGATTATATGCCAATTCAGAAGAGAGATGGAAATTTTATAAGATACATCCATCAACCTGATTATTTAATAGGTTATTCAGATCTTCGAACAAATCCAAAAGAAGCTTCAATATTTTTAGATCCAAATATTATTATAGATATTGAACTAAATTTAGATGGAGGTAATATAGTTAGATCAAATGATAAAATAATATGTACGGATAAAATATTTAAAGCAAATGCTGATTTCTCAAAAGAAGAACTAGTAGACATATTAAAATCATCACTGGACATAGCAGAGGTTATTATTATTCCCGAACAACCTTATGATATGACTGGTCATTCAGATGGACTGGTTAGGTTTATAGATGAAAATAGAGTGATGATATCTTCATATACAAAAGAAGATAGTGAGTTTGCAAAGCAATTAACATCTTCATTAATGAAACAGAATTTGGAAGTCGTTACTCTTCCTCCAAAAGGATATTTCAGAGAAAAAAATGGTGCCGTATGGATTCCATATATAAATTATATGCAAGTTGGTGATTTAATAGTACTTCCATGTGTGGGAGAAAAAGTCGAGCCCGAAGTTATTGAGTTTTTTCAGAGGTGCTTTCCTGATTGTTATGTAGAATATTTAGATGCTACAAGTATTATAAAACAAGGCGGTGCACTAAATTGTATCTCATGGAATGTATATGAAAAATAAGAGGTCATGCAGCAATAAAAAATGGAGCCAAGATGATTAATATATTAAATAAATTTAAAGGGTGCTTCATTGGTCTGGCGGTTGGAGATGCACTAGGTGCTCCTATACAATTTATGAAACGAGATACTTATCTTCATATTATAGGATATACAAGTGGTGGAGCATTTAATTCTCAAAAAGGCGAATATACAGATGATACAGCAATGGCTATGTGCTTAGCAGATAGTCTTATAAACGCTAAAGGATTTGATGCAAAGAATCAGCTTGATACTTATGTTAGATGGTTAAAAGATGGCTATATGAGTACACGAGATGAAGCATTTGATATTGGAATAACAATATGTAGTTCTATTGTCTACTATATGGAAACCGGTAAAACAACAACCCATATAAATCAAGAGAAATATTCAGGAAATGGCTCGCTAATGAGATTAGCTCCTGTTGTACTTTTCAATGCTGACAATATAGAAAATGCAGTGCTGTATGCTGGACAAAGTTCTTTGACTACTCATGCTTCGCCAATAGCTGTAGATGCCTGTAGATATCTGGCGTATTTTTTAACTCTTATACTTGATGGTGCAAAAAAACATGAGCTGTTTAGTGATGAAGCGACTCAACAAATGAATAGATTTTTTAAAAACGAACCTCTGCATCCGGAAGTGGCAAAAATCGCTAATAGCAGTTATGTAGGCAAGATACGACATGAAATAAAATCATCCGGATATGTAGTACATACTCTTGAAGCAGCACTATGGGCATTTTATTATGGGGAAACATTTAAAGATACAATGTTGACAGCAGTAAATCTTGGGGATGATGCAGATACGGTTGGAGCTGTAACTGGCCAGATAGCCGGTGCTTATTATGGTTTAGATAAGATAGATACTATATTTTTAGAGAAGCTATTTAACAAAAAACTAATTTTAGAGATGTCAGAAAAACTCTATGCACAAAGGAGAAATTAAATGTCATATAAATACATTGTAAAGCAAGGTGATTTACTGAGTGAAGAGAATGCTACTTTCATAGTGAATGCTTCAAATACAAGGTTATTACTTGGTAGTGGAGTATCAATGGCATTTAAGAGACACTGCGGATTAGAACTACAAAAAGAGATGACAACTCAACTCGACGCATTAGATCACCCTCTAAAAAAAGGAGATGTAATTATGACTTCATCAGGCAGTGCTAATAACTTTAAGTATGCACTTCATGCAGCTGTAATGGACTATAACCAAGGTGCCAGAGGTATAGATAAACTACCAATACTCGAAGATATTAAAAGTGCTCTAAATATGATAGAATCTTACTTAGAATGGTATTCTCAAGAGCAAAGAGACGATAATATTAAGCTGGTAGTACCTCTCATGGGTTGTGGGGTAGGTGGGCTGAATAAGGGAACTGTCATTGAGTTATATAACAATTTTTTTAAGAGAAATATTTTGTTTGAGTGTATAGTTGTAATATATGGGTATTCAGAAGAAGATTTTGAAATGATTAAGAGTACAATGAATTAAATATTTAGGAATATAATGAATAACTTAAAAAATGAATTAATAGCGTTACACACAATAGAGACTGATCAAATCCAAGGTCAATTTAAAAAAATTGCTCAGTTATTAATGGGTAAATATGCGATTGAATACAATGGCAGAAATTTTTTACTTGATGAAATAGAATTCTATTTTTGTTCAAGTAATCACATTGATGTTTACAGCCATAGTATAAATGAAAAAAATATGAATGAATGTATTTCCAAAGATAATAATGAACAAGGAAAGATGTTACATTGGTACTTTCATGGCAGTGGAATTGATATTACTTTTGGAGATAAAGATAAAGGTATATATGGTGGTATCTTAATTCGTAAGATTTTTGATATTCAAAATGCAAAAGTGATTGGTGGTCCTTTAAAGCTGAGAGAGCATATATTAGGTGGAGATACTTCTAAATCAGTTGAGTGTAAATACAAAGTTGGTAATGCAAACATAGAAAAGAGTGATTTAAAGTTAATCACTTTATAATCAGAGGTTCAAACAGTCGTTGAACTACCAAGACATGGCTTGAATCCAATAAGAGAAAAAGAAAAAGAATTTTATTATTATTGTAAGCCTTATCGATTTTTGCATGAAAGAACATAACTGCTTAAAAGACGAAGATATGCGTATAAAATTTCCTCATAAATTAAGTATATGGGACATAACTTAAACCCAGACATAAAGCTGTCAATACAACATCTTATACTTCTCTAAATTAACTTTTAGGAGTCTATGATGAGACGAAGAAAAAGAAATACAGCAACAATAATCGATGAAAACTTTAGCAAATCACAACTGATAGATAGCAAACTTATAGACAAAGCTTCTTTATGGATACTAAGGATTATTTTAAATCTCGGTGGACATCGTGAGTTTATTGACAAAGATAATGATTTCAGAAATGAAAATATAGTTGCTTTTTTAGATTTAATGAAATATGGACTGATGGAGAGCGAAGAGTATAAAAGAAGCGAACCAATTGAAATTATGAAACAGCAGTTGGCCTCACTGGAAAAACAAAAGAAATTTACTTCATCAAAAATCTTAACTAAAAATATAAAACAGCTTTCTAATTTAATGTCTCTAAATAAATACGAAGCACAGATATTAGAGTTTATTATACTAATGAAGCAATATGAACTTTTATCTGAAGCTGTAGGGTTTTTAGGGAATGAGTTAAACTCATCTCAAGTAAAAAGAGCACTAAGTGTTATATTAGATATTCCCAGAAAAGATATTGATACAGCGTTTGCATCAAGTTCAAAATTTTCTAAATCAACATTATTAACAATAGATAAAACAAATCTTTATTCTTTAGACAGAAAACTTGATTCTATAAGTGATGTGTTTTTAGACAATATGTTAAATTTAGATGAAGACATATCTGTGATGATTAAAGACTCTGTAAAGATGTGTGATGCCAGTGAACTTGTTTTAAAGGATTACACTCATATTAATAAAGATATTGATATTTTAGTTCCATATCTACAACACTCTATTGATAACAAACAAACAGGTGTAAACATACTTCTTTATGGACTTCCTGGAACAGGAAAGACAGAACTAGTAAAGGTACTCTCAAAAGAGCTTAGTGTTAAACTTTTTGAAGTCAGTTACTCTAACATGGATGAAGAATCTATAGATGGACCAAGCAGGTTAAAAGCATATAAAAGTGCTCAATCTATTCTCTCTAATCAAAAAACAATTCTTATGTATGACGAAGCGGAAGATATTTTTGAGAGTAGCTTTAGTTTTTTTGGTCCTCCTCAAAGACAAAAGGATAAGGCTTGGATCAATAGAGTACTTGAGACTAATACAATTCCTACAATTTGGATTACAAATAATATTAGGAGTATTGATAATGCCCTTGTAAGAAGATTTGACATGAGTATTGAACTACCAATTCCTCCAAAATCCAAGCGAGAAGAGATTATAAAAAACTATAGTAATAATCTACTGGATGCTAACAGTATAAAGCAGCTTGCTCAAAATGAAGATATAGCACCAGCACTTATTACCAGTGCTGTAAAGGTTGTTAGCAGCATAAGTACTAAGAACACAAATGAGGCTTTGACGCATATACTGAACAATACTCTTAAGGCTCAAGGTTATGATGAACTAAAAAAAGACAATAATGCATTACCAACTATATATAATCCTGATTTTATAAATACAACAGTAAATTTAAATGAGTTAGCATGTGGAATAAAAGAAACCGGTAGTGCAAGACTCTGTTTATATGGAGCACCAGGAACAGGTAAAAGTGCTTTTGGAAAGTATATTGCAGATGTTTTAGATAAACCAGTACTTTTAAAAAAGGGAAGTGACCTCATTAGTATGTATATTGGCGGTACTGAAAAAAACATTGCTAATGCTTTTAGAGAAGCCAAAAATGAAAATGCTGTTTTGGTATTTGATGAAGTAGATAGCTTTTTAGCAGATAGAACACAAGCTAAACAAAGTTGGGAAGTCACACAAGTAAATGAGATGCTGGTTCAGATGGAAAACTTTGAGGGCATTTTCATAGCAACTACAAACTTGATGGACAATCTTGATAAAGCTAGTTTGCGAAGATTTGATTTGAAGTTGGAGTTTGATTTTCTCAAAGCTGAACAGTCTTGGAATATATTTTTATCTTATTGTAAGGATTTGAAACTACCTAAACCGTCAGCCTCATTCAAAAGAGCGGTTGAGAGTTTAAGATACTTAACTCCTGGTGACTTTGCGGCTGTTACAAGACAAAATAGATTTAGACCTATTAGGAATATACAAGATTTTGTAGTGAGACTTGAGGATGAGATAGCAGTTAAGAATGTTTCTAGTGGGAAAGTTATGGGGTTCTTATCATCATAAATCCTTTATATCAAGACATCATTGATAATGCTTTTGAAACCGTAAAGTCCGAATATAAAGCAAGTTTAACAAGACAGTTATCCAATGATAAAGATATAGCTAATGAAGGTACTGAAGAATTAAATAGAAGAAGGTAGTTCTAATGAGCGCCTTGATCGAGTAGGTATTCATAACATTATAATGAGGGTAAAATGATTGAAGAAAAAATAGAACAAGCTAAACAGTTTATTGAAGAAGCTGATGCTGTTTTAATAACAGCCGGTGCTGGAATGGGCGTAGACAGCGGACTTCCTGATTTTAGAGGAAAGAACGGGTTTTGGAAAGCTTATCCAGTTATAGAACAATTAGGTTTAGATTTTGAAGATATCGCAAATCCAGGATGGTTTGCTAATGAACCAAATCTAGCATGGGCTTTTTATGGGCATAGGCTACATCTATATCGTGCTACGAATCCACATGCCGGATTTAGAATGTTATTGGCTTTGGCTAAAGAAATAGATAATTATTATTTTGTATATACATCAAATGTAGATGGGCAGTTCCAAAAAGCTGGGTTTGATCAAGATAAAATAGTTGAAGTTCATGGCAGTATACATCATGTTCAGTGTAGTGGTGCCTGTAAAGGTATTCTTAAAGCAAACAATATATCTGTGGAAATTGACATGGATATATTTCAAGCACTAACAACTCCATTATGTAAAAAATGCGGTGATGTTCTTAGACCGAACATACTTATGTTTTGTGATTGTAGTTGGAATAATTTAAGGTCTAATAAGCAAGAAGTAAAATATGAGAAATGGCTTAAAGCACTGATAAAGCAAGGAAAAAAATTGCTCATCATTGAAATGGGTGCGGGTAAGGATATATCTACTGTAAGAATGCAAAGTGAAGCCATCTCTCAAAAGTTAAAAGCGAAAGTGATACGAATTAATCCAAGAGATTCTACTATTTCTGATAAGCTAGGGATAGGCCTTGATTGTGGAGCTTTAGTTGGATTGGAAAAGATTTTTAATAATATTAATTCAGAATGATAAAAGTAAAAACAATGGCTAAGCTTTTAATGACAATTAACAAGTAGATCAGTGAAATTAGAAAAAAATGTCACCTTTATGTCTAGATATTTTAAAAAGAAAGGGTTTATAAAATGAACAAAATAACAGTTAAAGATGCACTATATAAAAGAGCAAAAAAATTAGTTCTTGATGATAATAATGCCTCTATATCTTATGTGCAAAGAAAGCTTGAAATAAGTTACAACAGAGCAAGAATAATTGTAGAGCTATTAGAGAAAAAGGATGCTATTAGCACACCCGATAAATATGGCATTCGTAGAA
>JAQIBW010000237.1 GCA_027858865.1 Sulfurimonas sp.
AATCTGTTTCTTGAATAATCGGTTCTAAATTTATCTTCTTCTCTTCATTTTTGAAAAAGTCATCTAACTGCTCTTTTGTGAAGAACTCGTTCATCATAAGATTTTTAATAGACTCTTTAAAGGCTTCAAATCTTGCAGGAATAACACCTGATCCATAAAGAAAAGGAACCTTTTCAAAAAGCATGTGTATTGCCAGATGATTGGTCAAGGCTCCTGATAGTGCGAAAAGACCTGCAAAAAGAAGCAAAGAACTCTGTTCATTAGGTATAACAAATGATAAAGCTGTTAAAATAACGGCAACAAAATGAGTAATAAAACTTTTATTTAATTTCAATATAATCTCCTAGTTTAAAAGCGAGATTATACTTAAAATATCAAATATAACAAATACAGGATAATTATGAAGAAAGAAAGCTATGAACTTTTTAAGAGTTCGGGTATAGATGAGATATTGGAAGTTTTAGCTAAAGAGCTAAACTCTAGAAATGAGCAGGCCTTTTGGGGTGATAAAGTTATTCCTTTTAGTGAAGCTATACTAAGTGTGCTAATCCCTCTAAGAGATACTAATAAGTTATTTACTCCTGAGGGGGTTAGCGTAGACGAATTAACACCTGAACTGTTTTTTAAATGGAGTGATTTTGTAAGTCTGAAATCATTGGCTTTTACAATCCAAAAATCAAACAGACTTGCAGATGAAACTAAAACAGATATAGATCTTAAAATTTTAGGGGACTACCTTAGTCATTATAATGTAAATTTAGAAGACGAACTCCTTGACTTTCCTATCTCTCATTACAATCTGCACCAAGGTGTAAGCAATGTAATAAAGTCTCTTCTTTAAACTATGAATGGAATTATAAAGTATTTTTTAGGGAATAAACGCCTAAATTATATGCTGTTAGTCTTTTTAGCATATATGGGTTTTAACGCTTATATAAACATTCCAAAAGAGATTTTTCCTAATGTAGAACTTGACAAGATAAGTATTTTAGGTGCTTACAATGGGGCAAGTGCAACAGTTATGGATAAAATGGCAGTTCGTGATATTGAAGAAGAACTTAGCAATATTAACGGTATAGATAAGACTGAGACAACTATCACTCCCGGTGCTTTTGCCATCATCCTAACACTAAATAAAAGTGTAGATAAGGTAAACATTTTATCGCGTGTAAAAGACTCGATAGCACTTACTAGACAATATCTTCCATCTGATATGAATGAACCTGTTGCAACCATCTTAGATAAGAGTAGGCCGCTTGTAAAGCTATCTCTCTCCTCAGATGAGATAACAAAAGGTGAACTTACTGCTATTGCAAAAGAGGTTAAAACAAAAATATCCAGAATAAAAAATATTAGTGAAATACTCATCCGTGGAGACTCAAAAGAAGAAGTATCTATACGAGTAGATTCAAAAGCTGTTCTTGCGTATGAGCTAAAGCATTCTAGTGTTTTAAAAGCTATTTCAGATCTTTCATATATATTTCCTATTGGTGATATAGAAGAGAGAGGAAGTTTCATATATATCTCTACCGCGAATGGCAAAGAAGATGTCTCTGAATGGGAAGAGAGTATTCTTAATATAGATGGAAAGTACATAAAGTTAGGTGATATTGCAAAGGTTAAAATAGAGTATCCACAAACAGATACTTTGGCATCTTTTAACAATAAGCAGACTCTAACTCTTGTTATATCAAAAGGTGATTTTGGAGATTCTATTGTGCTATCAGCACAGCTAAAAAAGTATGTTAAAAAACTACAAAAAAGTTATCCGAAGGTTAGCTTTGACTTTTACCAAGACACTTCTAAACCAGTTGAAAATAGACTAAATACAGTAATCTCCAATCTAATGTTTGGACTTATATTGGTCTTTTTATCCATGTTTGTTCTTATCAATTTAAGAATAGCACTTATAGTCGCTTTAGGTATTCCATTTTCATTTATAATAGGCTTGTTATTTATATATTATATGGGATATTCTATAAACATTGTTTCCCTGCTTGGAGCTCTTATCGTTATAGGTATCGTTGTTGATGACGCCATAGTTGTCAGTGAAAATATACAACGTCATATAGATGATGGTATGCAAAACGTTGAAGCTGCAATGCTTGGAGTAAAAGAGATGATGCTCCCTGTTACACTTGCTACTATATCAACTGTTGCAGCTTTTTTACCTATGTTTATGTTAACAGGAGAGATCTCTCTTTTTTTAATTTTGATTCCTATTGTGGTTGTTATGATTCTCTTAGGTTCACTCTTAGAGAGTTTTATCTTTTTACCTCTTCATGCAGCAGAGTTTCTTAAAAAAAGTAACAATATGGTTGACTGGAAACCATTTCAAGAACTTTATGCAAGGACGCTTTCTTTCTTTATAGAGTATAAAAAGACATTTCTATTGCTATTTATCATCCTTATTCCAATAGCAACAGTGATGACTGTTAATTCTATGAAATTTCAATTCTTTCCAAATTTTGATGGTAATAACCTTTACATCTCTGGAAAAATGGATATAAATACTCCTTTAGAAGACACATTTAAGATTGCAAGTGAGATAGAGAAAGAAATGATGAAATACTCAGAGGAATTTTCACTGAAGTCTATCTCTGCAACAAGTGGATATAGAAGAAGCCTCTCGGGGGATACACAAAGAAACAACAGTGTTTTCTTTATTACAATGGAGCTTTACGACAGAGAAGAGACTAGTTGGATAAATAAGTATGTGAGTCCCGTACTAAACTTTAGTTTTGATTTTAATAACCCTGAAAAGATTAGACAAAAGCAGACATTTGAACTCTCTCCTAGGGCTAGAGAGTTAGTCATGCCTTTTAAAAAGAAGTACAACATGGTCGAACTTGGAGTAATGGAAGATAAGCCAGGACTCATCAGAAGTGATATACAGATAAATCTCTCTGGAAGTAATGATGCTAAGCTTCAAAAAGCTGTAAGAAAACTTGAATCAGAGATATTAAAACTAAAAGGTATAAAAAACTTTAGTGATAATATTCGATATGGGAAGATGGAGTACAAGATAAAAATAAATTCTTATGGTGAGAGTCTCGGTCTTAGTGAAGCGTCTGTAGCCAGAGTTCTTAGCTCATACTTTTTAGAGAAAAAACAGTCAACTACTTTTAATGAACGTGGCGTAATGGAGATTAAAACAAGAGATAGTGCAAAAGATAATACTAGCACTCTTTTGGACTTTAGTATAGCTCTTGGAGATGGCAGATATGTAAAACTGACCGATGTCGTAACAATAACTCAGATGCAAGATTATGAGAAGATAGATAAACTAAACGGAAGCATTGTTAAGACTGTATTTGCAAGTGTGGATAAGCGGGTTATTACACCAACAGAAGTATTGGAGAGTTTGCAAACAACACTTGGAGATATTTCAGACTCTGGAATAGAAGTAAATCTTCTTGGAGAAAAAGAGAAGAAAAAACAGCTAAAAGACGACATGAAAAATGCTTTAGTATTGGCAATATTTCTGATATTTTTAACACTACTGCTAATTTTTTCAAAAATAAAATATGCTCTGATGGTAATGAGTGTAATCCCTCTATCTGTATTAGGTGCGTTGATAGGACATAAAGTATTGGGAATAAACCTTAGTATGCCTTCTGTTATAGGTATATTAGGACTTGCTGGGGTTGTGATAAATGATGGAATAATTATGCTTGATTTCTTACATGGAACTCATAAAACTACAGACTTTTTTACAAGAGCTAAGCTTAGACTTCGTCCAATTGTAATTACTTCATTAACTACATTTTTAGGACTTTTTACATTGGTGTTTTACGCTACAGGGCAGGCTGTAATTTTGCAACCAATTGCCGTCTCTTTAAGTTTTGGTCTAGTGTGGGGAACGTTTTTAAATCTTCTGTATCTACCAACACTCTATGCTTTGGTAAATGGTATCAAGCCTCTTTCAAAAAAGCAAGATACAGGGCACCCCATAGTAGAAAAACTATAAGAGCAATGAGTCCAAAAACAATTGTAATTCTTATGGTAAAATGAAAAAGAAATTTTAAAAAGCCCATTATTTATCGTATGGAACTGTTTTTAGTTTTGCAGCTTTTAAGTAGACTATTCCGCCTAAAATATTTACAACATCATAGTGTAGTTTTTTTGCTAAAAAATCTGCAACTATTTTTGTTCTACTTCCTGTTCTGCAAATCAGAGCAAATGGTTTTTTAGTATCTACCTTTTTGTTTAGCTCAGTTAAAAAAGCATTAACGTCATAGCCTCCTTGTTCATTCCAAAACATGATAGTAATAGAATTTTCAACAATACCGGTCTCTTCCCATTCTCCTGGGGTTCTGATGTCAACAATAGGGATTTTAGAGTCTAAGATTTTTTGTGATGGGTATTCGTTAGTCATAGATGCAAGCAGTGTTGCACTTAAAATTAGAAAAGAAAGTAGTATTTTACGCAAGAGGTTCTCCATATAGTATTTAAAGTGTATAATTATAACAATCATAACTAAACAATAGGTACAAAATGTCAGCATCTAATAAAGCTATAGAAAACTCAAATAGACTTCGTTACATAAGAGCACTGGAGAGATTTCACAATAGTATAATATCTTATCTTATGAATACCCCGGAACTCTCACGGGAACGGTATGTTAAAAAAATAGACAACGCTCTTAAAGTTCTAAATAGGGTTGAAGAGATAGCACTATATAAAGGTGAGTTACAAGATTTGCAGAAGCTTGTAAAAAAAATAATTGCATTTAAAGATAGTGAGAAAAATATAGATGATATTAAAGATACTATTTTATATAGCTCAAATCAGTTAGACAAGAGTAAAAATGCGAGAAGATATAAAAAAGACAAACATACAAACTCTAAGTATGATGAATGGGAATAGTTAGAGTAGATAGTCTGTAAAACTAAGAGAGTCTCTTCTCTTAGTTTTGTTTAGATTCTACTAGCATAGTATCTAGTAGTGCAAATAATTCGTTAGAAGCGTCTTCCATCTTATCAAAATTACGTACAATCTCATCAGAATTATCAAGGGTTGATGTTACTGCAGTATCGTCAATATATGTTAAGTTAATATTAGCACTATCATGAACAATAGCATGTGGAATTGCCATTTTTGAAAAAGATGAAGTAGCAGAAAATCTTTCTTTACCTTCATGATCATACCAAGTACCTAAGCTACACTCATGTGGTGTTTGGTTATTTAGAAGTTTTTCTAAAGACATCACTGAATTGTACGCACGAGACTTATAAAGAATATGATCTAGTTTTGCAAGAACAACAAATATAGAATTTTCCATCTCATAAGAGTAGTTTACTATTTCACTAGAGTTATCACTAAGCTCGATAAGAGTTCCTTCAAACTCATTAATCTTACCAGTTGAACCCTCAACAGTGTGTTTCATAGTTGCTGAACTTTCTTGAATCTCATTCATATCTTGTTGTAGAGCTTTGATAGATACAGAAATCTCTCCGGTAGCCTTATGTGTTCTCTCTGCAAGTTTTCTTACTTCATCTGCAACAACGGCAAAACCGCGTCCATGTTCACCTGCACGGGCTGCTTCAATAGCGGCATTAAGTGCAAGTAAGTTTGTTTGGTCTGCTATATCTGTAATAAGTTCTATTACCGATGTAATATTATTAGTCTGGTTAGCAAGTTCACTGATACTATGGTTGTTTGTACTTACTTGCTCACTCAATTGACTTAACTCGTTTACAATCTCATTAACATTCTCACGTGAGTCAGATGCTAAGTCAGAAGCAGATTTTGTTGCTTTTGTAACTTCTTTTAGATTACCAATATTTTCTCTTAGGTTACCAATGATAAGTGAAAGTGATTCAGATACATTGATACTTTTTGTACTAAGCTCTGAGTTAAAAGTATCTCTGGCAGCTTTTTGATATTGTTCTTTCATAAAGGTAATACTCTTATCTACACTATTGATTGCTTGGACAAACTCACCATCCATCCCTGCAGATGAAATTTGGTGAGAAAATTCACCTTTGGAAGCATCTGTAATAGTCATGTTTATCTCGTTGATAAGATTTTCAATATGCCCTAAGAGTGTTGACAGTTCACATCCAAGTATTCCAAGTTCAGTTTTTGTATTATGTGTACACTCTTCTCTATGCGTAAAATCACCTTTAGCCGCATGCCCAATAAGTGTAATAAATGAGCCAATACCACTTGTGATTGACTTTCTAATAATGTTAGCTAAGATAAATACTACTATTGCAACAAATAATCCAGCAACAAGAACTAGTATTTTATAAAAATTTAAATCTTGGGCTAACGAAACAGAGTCGTTTGTCAACTCTTCACCTTTATATTTTACAAGTTTTTTAAAAGCAGTCCTAGAACTGTTTGCAAATGGTGTTAGATCATTTTTATATTTTGCATATATCTTTGTTTTATCATTTTGAATATCTTCACTACTTAAAGATTCCATCATTTTATATGAGTTGTTCAAAAAGAGCATTGTAGAAGTTTTTGCTTCTTTTACCATAGGTAGAGAAATATCATTAGCCATCATCTTTTCCAAAGAGGAGAAAAGAGTTTCTATTTTTTTAATAGACTCATTTAGTTTTGACATATCCTTACTATAGTCTCCACCAAGCATAATATCTCTTGTTGTTCTACTTACATAGTTTAGATTTTTTTCTATCTTTAATGTTTGAATTGCACCTGACATAGAATTTTTATGAAGGTGGTTGTAATTAGACTCTATAAGACTCATAGCCCCAAAAACAAAAATTGTCGCAGAGAGGACTGATATTGTAACCATCAAAATTAATAAATTCATCTTTTTTTGAATACTGGTATTTTCAAACATTCTATTACCCTTAGTTTAATAATGTGCAGGCATTCTATCACATCAAATAAGAAATTTTTATAAAAAAAGGGTAAAAGTTAAAATATTATCAATGAAATGTGATGAATCTACCACTTTAGAGA
>JAQIBW010000190.1 GCA_027858865.1 Sulfurimonas sp.
AAGTGCCTCATATTAAGAACTCTTTTGCCAACTTCTCTTGTGATAGCAAAAGAGTCCTCTAAAGCATCGTTTAAACTTTTTTCTTCACTTAAAACACTGTTCTTTAATTCTAAGAACACCTCTTTTAAATCATCATCGCTTAGAACCTCATACTTAGCTTCTAAAGCAGTGATATTGTTAACTCTTCTAGAATATTTTTTTAATTCGCGATCATTTGATGTACCAAAAATCTTACCCATTAATGCCTGTAGCATCCTCAACCTTATTATAGATTACTATATAACTTACTATATAGTAGTCACTGAAATTGCTCTTATTCTATCATACTAATAGTTATAATTTGCATAAATTTAAAAATGAAACTATTTAAAATTCATATTGATTAATATGTAAACAGTCCCTTAGATATAATTTCTTAAATAAGGAGCTTTATGAAACATTTATTTACACTACTCTTATCTTCTACCCTAGCTTTTGCCTCGTTTGATGGTTTAAACTCTTTTCAAGCTGACTTTACACTAAGCGTTACTGATGATAAAAACAAATCACTTGTATATAAAGGACATATAGTAGCTGCTAAGCCTCAAAATGCTGTATGGAACTACATACAACCTATTAAAAAAGACGTTTTTATAAATAGATTTAGCGTAACAGTAATCGAACCAGAGATTGAGCAAGTTATTATTAGAAAAATAGATTCAAAACTAGATTTCTTCAATATGATACAAAATGCAAAAAAGATAGAAAAAAACAGATATGAAGCTCATTATAAAGAAGCAAAGTTTATTATAACTACAAAAAATGAAGTTATCGAGACTATCTCTTACATTGATGAGTTTGAAAACAAAGTAAAAATAGTGTTTGAAAATCAAAAAGAAAATGAAAAAATAAATATGGAGCTTTTTACTCCAAAGTATCCTTTAGAGTTTGATGTAATTAGAGATTAAATATGTTACGAGGGAGCAACACAGATTTATCTGTGTTGCTGCTTTAGTTATAGTCTTATACAGGCTTGACAGTTATGCCATATTTCTCTTGAGCTACTACACGCTCTTCAAGATGATAACCTTCGATTTCATTGAAATTAAGGTATTTATATACTGTATTTTCTTTACCAGCAAGTTTTGCTGGAACAATATCCATATATTCTTTAACTGTTGGAATTTTACCAAGCTTAGAACATAGTGCTGCAAGTTCTGCAGAACCAAGATAAACTTGAGTACCTTTACCAAGACGGTTGTCAAAGTTACGAGTAGATGTTGAGAAAACAGTTGAACCTACACGAGCAGATGCTTGGTTACCCATACATAATGAACATCCAGGAACTTCTGTAGTTGCTTCGATAGCATTAAATACATCGTAATAACCTTCGTTGATTAGTTGTTGCTCATCCATACGAGTCGGTGGAACAATCCAGAACTTCTCAACATTATGTTTACCTTCTCCACGCATAACTTCACCAGCTGCACGGTAGTGACCAATGTTAGTCATACAAGAACCTAAGAATACTTCATCAATTTTTGTACCAGCAACTTCACTTAAAAGTTTAACGTTATCCGGATCATTTGGACAAGCAAGAATTGGCTCTGTAATAGTATTAAGATCAATGTTGATTACCGCGGCATACTCTGCATCAGCATCTGGTTGCATAAGAGATGGGTTAGCTAACCACTCTTTCATTTTACCAACACGACGCTCTATTGTACGAGAATCTTCATAACCATCTTTAATCATAGCTTCTAGAAGTGCTACGTTTGATTTTAAGTATTCTTCTATTGGTGCTGTGTTTAAAAGTACTGTACAAGCTGCAGCTGAACGTTCAGCAGATGCATCTGAAAGCTCAAATGCTTGCTCAGCTTTAAGATCAGGAAGACCTTCAATCTCTAAAATACGACCAGCAAAGATATTTTTCTTACCAGCTTTAGGAACTGTTAAAAGACCTTCTTTAATAGCAACGTAAGGAATAGCATTTACAAGATCACGAAGAGTGATACCTGGTTGCATTTTACCTGAAAAACGTACAAGTACAGACTCTGGCATAGTAAGAGGCATAGAACCAGTAACACCAGCAAATGCAACAACACCAGATCCACCAGGAAAAGAGATACCTAATGGAAAACGTGTATGAGAATCCGCACCAGTACCAACAGTATCTGGAAGAACCATTCTATTTAACCATGAGTGAATAACTCCATCACCTGGACGTAAAGCAACACCTGAACGATTAGAGATAAACTCTGGAAGTTTGTGATGCATTATAACATCAGACGGTTTTGGGTAAGCCGCTGTATGACAAAAAGACTGAAGTACTAAATCGGCATTGAATCCAAGTGCTGCAAGTTCTTTAATCTCATCACGAGTCATAGGTCCAGTTGTATCTTGCGAGCCAACAGTTGACATCTCTGGCTCTACATACATACCAGGGCGAACACCAGTAAGACCTGAAGCCTTACCAACCATTTTTTGTGCAAGAGTAAAACCTTTACCTGTATCGGCAGGTTGCTCAGCAGTCAAGAATGCATCAGATGCACCCAAACCAAGTACACCACGAGCTTTAGAAGTTAAACCACGA
>JAQIBW010000040.1 GCA_027858865.1 Sulfurimonas sp.
TGGCTATTGGAATCTAAAAAAACCACTTAAAATAAAGATTGATGATCTTAGTGGTGTAAAATCATATAGTGTGATTTTAAAAAGTAAAGATGATGAAAACACTCTACATTATGAGCAGTTTATAATACCAAAGGATTCACTCAGTATAGAAGTAGAGCCACCAAGAAGTGCTTATGCTATGAAAGATAAAAGTATTAAGATTATTGTGCAAGCTACAGATGCAAGTAAGTGGAATTTTTTAAATGGTAATACATCTGTTAAAGAGTTTGAACTTAAAATTGACAAAAAAAGACCTGAACTTTCAATAGTAAGTAATTCATATAAAATAAAAAAAGGTGGGGCGGCTCTTGTTATTTTTAAAGTAAATGATGAGAATTTAAAAGAGTTCTATATTCAAACTAATGATAACAAAAAGTTTAAAGCACAACCTTTTTATAAAGAGGGTTACTATATCTCCCTACTTGCTTGGTCGGTAGTAAATGATAACTTTAAAGCAACAATTATTGCCAAGGACTATGCCGGAAATACTTCAAAAACATATATTCCATTATATATTAAACAAAAGAAGTATAGAACCTCTAACATAAAGTTGAGTGACAGATTTCTAAAAGGAAAAATTGCTCAACTTGCAGAGGAGTTTGTTGAAACTCAAGGTATTGAAGATTCTATAGAGCAATTTAAAATTATAAATGAAGATGTAAGAGCTAAAAATGAGAAGCTTATTCATGAAATCACTTCTAAAGTATCAGATAATATGATTAGTGATTTTAAAATTAATAAAATGTATCCATTAAAAAATGCACAAGTTGTTGCTACATTTGGAGATCATAGAAAGTACTCCTACAAAGGCACTTCGATAAGTGAATCGTACCATCTAGGTATTGATATGGCCAGTAATGCTCAGGCTCAGATAAAACCTCAAAATAGTGGGGATCTTGTATATTCTGATTATAATGGTATATATGGAAATATGCCTGTTATTCACCATGGACTTGGTCTATATACTTTGTATGGTCATTGTTCAAGTATTAATGCTAACCGAGGTGACTTTATTAATGCTAAAGATAATGTGGCAAATACAGGTAAAAGTGGCTATGCTATGGGCGATCACTTACATTTTGGTGTTTTAATCCAAGGAGTAGAAGTTCGTCCTGCAGAATGGATGGACAGAGATTGGATGCGCCTAAATATTAGCAATGTTATTAAAAATGCTAAAGAAATTATAGATAGAAGCTAGAAGGAGAAATATAATGAAATCATTCTCGCCAATAGGCGTAGCTTTAGTGAGAGGAATTGAGGCTGGACTTGTTCAGACTCAAGGAGAAATGTAATGTATCAAACAACTATAAAAAAAGCTGTTGAATTAGTTGGAATTGGATTACACAAGGGAACTCCTGTTCGCTTAAGACTAGAGCCATTAGAGTCAAATAGTGGGATAGTTTTTTATAGAAGTGATGTAGATGTTGCAATTGCACTTAGTCCAGAAAATGTAGTAGACACTAAAATGGCAACCGTTATAGGTAAAGATGGCGTAGTAATTTCTACTATAGAACATATGTTATCTGCTGTCTATGCATATGGACTTGATAATCTAAAAGTAATAGTAGATGCTGATGAGATTCCAGTTATGGATGGAAGTAGTGCAAGTTTTTGTATGCTTTTAGATGAGGCAGGTATTCAAGAGTTAGATAAGCCTAAAAAAGTTATGCGTATTAAAAAAGAGATCATAGTTCAAGAGGGAGAGAAGTATGTAAAACTCTCACCATCACCTGATCTTAGATATGATTTTACAATTAAATTTTCTCACCCTGTAATTAATAAACAAGAGTATGTATTAGAATTTACAAAAGAGAGTTACAAGAATGAGATAGCACGAGCTAGAACATTTGGATTTCTACATGAAGTTCAATATCTTCGTTCAAAAGGCTTGGCGCTTGGTGGAACTTTAGAAAATGCAATTGTATTAGATGATAAAAAGATTTTAAAACCTGAAGGTTTAAGATTTCCAGATGAGTTTGTAAGACATAAAATCTTAGATGCCATTGGAGATATGTCTCTTATTGGTATGAACTTTATAGGTAATTATGAAGCAATGGCAGGAAGTCATGATTTAAATCATAAGTTAACTGTTGAGCTATTAA
>JAQIBW010000279.1 GCA_027858865.1 Sulfurimonas sp.
TTGACACACTATATGCAGAGGGTCAAAGACGTTATATGGAGTCTCTCTCATCTTATGCAAGACAGTTCCTTGATCGTGTAGGAAAACCAGATGTTGATAAAATAGAAGGTCTTACTCCGGCTATTGCCATAGACCAAAAAACAACTTCTAAAAATCCGCGTTCTACTGTCGGAACGATTACAGAAATATATGACTACTTTAGACTTCTTTATGCTCGTGTCGGCGTTCAGCACTGTCACAAATGTAAAAAAGTAATCTCACAAATGTCAGCATCTGACATCATCGGCGAAGTTGCTAAGCTTCCAGAAGGTGCAAAACTTGTACTCTTAGCTCCTCTTGTTCGCGAGAAAAAAGGTTCTTATGCTGATATGCTAGAGTCTCTTGTTCATAAGGGTTATGTTAGAGCTATGATTGATGGGGTTATGGTTAGACTTGATGAAGAGATAGAGTTAAGCAAGACTAAAAAACATACGATAAAAGTTGTTATAGACAGAGTTGTTGTAAAGGCTGAAAACAAAGAACGAATAGCCGCTGATGTTGAAAAGGCTTTAAAAGAGAGTTATGGTGAGTTAGAGATTGATATACTAAATCATAAAGAGCTAGATTTGAAAGTATCTCAGATTCATTATAGTGAGCATAACGCTTGTTTTGACTGTAAGATAAGCTTTGACCCACTTGAACCTCTTTCTTTCTCTTTTAACTCACCTAAGGGTGCTTGTACAGAGTGTGATGGTTTAGGTTTAAGATATGCACTTGACCAAGAAAAAATAATAGATATAGATCTCCCAGTGGAGAAGGGCGCTGTTAAAATTGTTTATGGTTTTAACAAAGGCTACTATTTTACATTTTTAAAAGGTTTCTGTGCTCACAATGATATAGACATAACTATTCCTTACTCAGAGCTTCCTGAGCATCAGAAAAAAGCTATCTTACACGGCGGTATAGACGAGGTTAGTTTTCTTTGGAAGAACCATGAAGTAAAAAGAATGTGGCCGGGAATAATCAAAATAGCATACGATATGTTCAAAGATGAAAAAGAGCTTGCAGACTATATGAGTGAAAAAACGTGTAATGTTTGTAATTCAAATAGACTTCGTCTTGAATCTTTAGCTGTTAGAGTAGGACAAAAAGGTATATCAGAACTTCTAGAGATGCCAATAGGAAAGACATACGAGTGGTTTGCAAACGAAGAAAACTTTACATATATGGATGCTCAAGATACTCAAGTTGCACAGCCTATTCTTAATGAGATCAGAGAAAGACTTTACTTTTTGTTTGATGTTGGACTTGGTTACATTACGCTTGGGCGAGATGCAAGAAGTATCAGCGGTGGTGAAGCTCAGAGAATACGTATAGCTTCTCAGATAGGTAGTGGGCTTACTGGTGTGTTATACGTTCTTGATGAGCCAAGTATTGGTCTTCATGAAAGAGATACTCAAAAGCTTATTCGTACGCTTAGAAGTCTTCAAGAAAAAGGTAACTCGGTTATAGTTGTTGAACATGATAAAGAGACTATAGAAAATGCTGACTTTATAGTTGATATCGGACCAGGGGCTGGAAAATTCGGCGGAGAAGTCGTTTTTAGTGGAACACGTGATAAGCTTAAAAAAGCTAAAACACTTACTGCTGACTATCTATATGGAAGAAAGAAGATAGAGTACTTTTATAGACGAAAACAAGATAAATATATAGAAATAAAAAATGTAACCATAAACAATATAGAAAAATTAAGTGCTAAAATTCCACTAAATAACTTCGTATGTATAACAGGAGTAAGTGGAAGTGGAAAGAGTTCTTTGATGCTTCAAACTCTTTTACCAACAGCAAGAGAATTATTAAATCATGCAAGAAAAGTAAATAAAGTTGCAGGTGTAGAGATTACTGGACTGGAGCATGTTGACAAGGTGATTTATCTTGATCAAAGTCCAATAGGAAGAACTCCAAGAAGTAACCCTGCAACTTATACTGGTGTAATGGACGAGATAAGAAATCTTTTCTCTCAAACAAAAGAGTCACAAATACGCGGATACACTACTTCAAGATTTAGCTTTAATGTTAAAGGTGGTAGATGTGAAAAGTGTCAAGGTGAGGGTGAGATTAAGATTGAGATGCACTTCCTGCCAGACATCATGGTTAAGTGTGATACTTGTCTAGGTACTAGATACAACCAGCAAACCTTGGAAGTTTTTTACAAAGGTAAAACTATCTCTGATGTTTTAAATATGAGCGTCGATGAAGCATTTGAATTTTTCAAACCTATCCCAAAAATACACCAAAAGATGAAAACTCTTGTTGATGTTGGTCTTGGTTATATCTCTCTTGGTCAAAATGCTGTAACTCTTTCAGGTGGTGAAGCACAAAGAATCAAACTTAGTAAAGAGTTAAGCCGTAAAGATACAGGAAAGACTCTTTATATCCTAGATGAACCAACAACGGGACTTCATTTTGCTGATGTTGATAGACTTACAAAAGTTCTGCATCACTTTGTAGAACTTGGGAACTCCGTTCTTATTATCGAGCATAACCTAGATATGATTAAAAATGCTGATTGGGTTATAGATATGGGTCCAGAAGGTGGCTCAGGTGGTGGTCTTATCATCGCTGAAGGTTCACCTGAGGATCTTGCAAATTCTCATAAAGAGGATGGAAGTTATACCGGCGCATATTTAGAAAAAGAGCTAGCTCTACATAAGAAATAAAAGTTCTTTTAGGCTATTAATTTAAATAAAATCCACGTTGTTAAAAACGAAAGAAGAACACCATATCCTACTATTGCAGAGCTTAGCCTTGGAGCTAAACCTGCCATAGATGCTACTGCTCCGGCAGTAATCATAGGTCCCATTCCCGCTTCCATAATAGAAACTAAAGCAGCTTTACTTTCCCATGAAAAAATCATAGATATAAAAATGGCCAATATCGGAGCTAAAATAAGTTTTACACCAAGCGCACTAAAGAAAGGTTTAAAATCTTCTTTTGGCAGTTTAAATCTTAGCTGTAGACCTACTGCAACAAGAGCTAGTGGAATAATAGTACTCGCTAGTGAAGAGAGGACACTTGTTACTACTGGGTGAAATGTAGTTCCTATGAAAAATAGTGCTATAAGCAGCGATAGAAATGGTGGAAAAGTGATGATTTTAAGAGCTATAGCTTTAATATTAACATCTTGGGCACTAGAATAATATACTGAGATAAATGTACCATAAGTTGATAGCATTATAAAAGAGCCCAGTTGATCGTACATTAAGATATAAGGTAGTGCTGAGTCTCCAAAATATGCTTGAATAACAGGGATACCTACAAAAGAAGTGTTTCCTAAAACTCCAACAAGCATTAAAGCTCCGGTTACCTCTTTAGAAAATTTTAATATCTTAGATATATAAAATATCACGAGAGCACTTACCCCCATAACTATCCACGCAATGATAATCGGGATAAGAACCTCAAAAGAGAAGCTTAGCTTTGGTATTTGCAAGAGAGCCATGGCTGGTAGTGAGATGTACAAGATAAATTGATTTAATATAATAGGAGTGTCTTTAGGGAAGACATCTCGTTTGTTGATAATGTAGCCGATAAATATGGCTACAAATATGAGGGCAAAATTTTCCATTATTTTTTAAATAACTTCACTTCACATGCATTGTCACCAGATATAGTTCCAAACTCTTCTACATACTCTATACCCCAGTTAAACATACTTTCTAAAACAGGTCTTAACTTTTTACCAATAGGAGTTAGCGAGTAAACAACTTTAGGCGGAACTATTGGAAATACTTCTCTATGGATAATATTTTTACTCTCTAACTCTTTTAGTTTTACAGTTAAAGTTTTTTGAGTTATCTCAGATATTTCTTCATGTAGCTCTTTAAATCTTTTATCATTTTCTAGTAGATGCCAAATAACACTCATCTTCCATTTGTCATTAAAAATATCGAGTGTTACCCCAACTGAACACTTAAACTCTTTATCATTTACATAATACATAATATTCCTTGTAGTGTAATTATAGCATAAAGTAAATTTAACTCTATTACTTACCTAAAGTATCGTAAGGGAGAATTAAGTTCATAAGATATATGATTTCAAAAGATAATTAAAAAGGATATAAAAAGTATGAACGATTTTATGTATTACAATCCGACAAAAATAGAGTTTGGTAGAGAAAAAGAAAATAATATTGGTCAATATATTAAAGAATCAAATATTGAGAGTGTTTTACTAGTATATGGAACAGGAAGTATTAAAAAAAATGGACTCTATACTAGAGTACTTGAATCTTTAAGCAAGTATGGCATCTCGTATGAAGAGTTAGATGGTGTTGTTAGTAACCCACTTCTAAGTAGGGTAAATGATGGAATTAAGATAGTTAAAGAGAAAAAACTTCAGGCTGTACTTGGTGTTGGGGGTGGTTCTGTTGTAGATTCTGCTAAAGCTATAGCAGTAGGTGCTAAGTACGATGGTGATGTATGGGACTTTTTTATAAATAAAGCTCAGATAACTGAAGCTATACCTGTTTTTACCGTTATGACATTAGCTGCAACTGCTAGTGAGATGAATGGTAACTCTGTAATTATGAATGATGAAACTTCTCAGAAGTATTCTATAGCTTCTGTGCTTGTAAATCCTATAGTATCTGTGGTAAATCCAGAGCTTATGGCTACAGTTTCTCGTGAGTATCTTGCTTATTCGGCTGTTGATATTATTGCTCACGCTATTGAAGTCTATTTTACAGCATCTCTGCATCCAAAATATAACTCTAGACTAGTAGAATCAATCATAAAAACAGTTATAGAGACGACAGAAGTACTTCTTGATAATCCAAATGATTATAATGCAAGAGCAGAGTTTGCGTGGGTAGCTATACAAGCTCTTAATGGACTAACACCAGCTGGAACAGCGGGTGGAAGTTTTCCAAATCATATGATAGAACACTCTTTATCTGCTATATATAATGTTGCTCATGGGGCAGGTCTTTCTGTTGTTATTCCTGCTTGGATGAAATGGTACGAATCCAAAAATCCTACGCAGTTCAAAAGGTTTGCTAAAGAGATTTTTAATGAAGATGACTCTAGTCAAGGTATAGAAAAACTCGAAGAGTGGTTTGCTAAAATAGTGTCACCGACAACTTTAGAAGCTGCAAATATACCAAGAGAAGGTATAGAAGATTTGGCTATAAATGCAAATGCTACAGCTATAATATGGGGGATTGGTGAGATTTACTCAAAAGATGTTATTGTAGAGATATTAGAAAAAGCATAAAAAGGAGCAGTTATGAAAAATGTATTAATCATAAATGGACATCAAAGATATGATGAAGTAGCAGAAGGTAATCTAACTAAGATGTACATAAACTCTGCATCTGAGTTCTTTGAAAAAAATAGTTTTAATCTCAAGCATAGTGTAGTCGAGAGTGACTATGATGTAAAAGAAGAAGTAGAGAAGTTTGTCTGGGCTGACTATATACTCTTTCAGTACCCAGTTTATTGGATGGGTGTTCCTTGGATTACCAAAAAATACATAGATGAAGTTTTTTCTGCAGGTGATCATAATGGTTTATATATTAATGATGGAAGAAGTAGAAGTGATGCGTCTAAACACTATGGAAGTGGAGGTCTGATGCAAGGTACAAAGTATATGATTTCACTTACTTACAACTGTCCAACAAGTGAGTTTTCTAATAAAGATGGGTTCTTTGATGGACTCTCTTTGGATGAGGCAAATATAGCTACACATAAAACATTTCAGTTTTGTGGAGCCGAGCCTTTAGAGACTTATTCGGTACATGATATATTTAAAGGTAACCTTGATATGGGTAGTGAACTAAAGAAATTTAATAATATACTAGAGAAAAATTTTACAAACAACTGATAAAGGAAAAGATTATGGAAAAAACATTTTAAGAATCATTGGGATTTAGACACGCATGTAAGGTATTTGATGAGAGTAAAAATATATCTGATGAAGATATAAAGTTTATTTTAGATGCAGGAAGAAGAGCTCCATCATCGTTTGGTATGGAAGCTTGGAAGTTCTTAGTTATAACAAATGAAGATTTAAAAGCTAAACTAAGACCTGCGTGTTGGAATCAAGCACAGATTACTACATGTTCTCATTTGGTAATTATTTTAGCGGGTATAGAATCTGTAAAACCAGAATCAGGTTTGCCTGAAAAAAGATTTGCTAGACGTGAAATGCCACAAGAGAATTTAGACTTTTATCTGAAACTATATGCGGACCACTTAACAGAAACTCTAAGTAGTGATGAAAATATTTATGCTTGGACAGCTAAACAAACTGCATTCGCTGGGGCAAATATGATGAGTGCCGCTGCTGTTAGAGGTATAGACTCATGTCCAATAGAAGGTTTTGACAGAAATCAGGTTGAAGAGATTTTAAATCTTGATAAGAGTAAATTTAGACTATCTATGGCTATTCCTTTTGGATATAGACTAAATGAGCAGTCTTCTCAGTTAAGACTAGATTTTGATGAAGTAGTGGAATTTATTAGCTAATATATTATATGATTTGTTATATTAAGGATTGAAATGATGAAAAAGTTTATTTATATATTATTGGCAAGTATTACCTTATTCTCTGGTTGTGCTACAAATAACGGACCTCAATATGATGGCAAAAACTATAATCAGATAAAAAGATATGACATGGGCACCGTACTTAAATCCAGACCAGTTGTAATAACAGACGATGGTGATGGTAAATTTTTTGGTGCATTGATAGGTACAGTACTTGGTTCATTAGTTGGTAGAAGTAGTGGTAAAACTCTAGCAATGCTTGGTGGTGGTATTGGTGGTTATTATGCAGGAAGTGAAATAGCAAAGGCAAACGGAGAAGAACTTACTGTTAGACTAGATAATGGTGAAGACATTGTCGTAGTAATTAAAGGAAATTTTTTTACAGCAGGTGACCGTGTAAAAATCATCAAAGATGGAAACAGAGTTGCTCAAGTTGACAGGGTTGTTGAGTGAGTGCAAAATTATAGTTTTCAAAAGTACAGTATAATACGAAAAAATTTACAAAGGCCAATAAAATGTCAACATATATTTTTGGACATACAAATCCTGACTCTGATTCTATCGTTGGAGCTATTTCTCTTTCATATCTTAAAAATCAACTTGGTGAAGATTGTATACCAACACGCCAAGGTGAAATCTCTCCTGAGACTGAATTTATACTAAATAAGTTTGGTGCAAAAGTACCTGAACTAAAAACTTCTTATGCTGGTGAGAATGTATACATCGTTGATTTTTCTGATTTAGCTCAGGCTCCTGCTGATATCATGGATGCTACTATCTTAGGAATCTACGATCACCACAAGCTTGGCGATTTAACTACTTCTACACCACTAGAGTGTTGGATTAGACCTATTGGTTGCTCAAACACTGTTATCAAAGAAGCATATGATTATCACAGTGTTGAGATTCCAAAAGATATAGCAGGAATGATGCTTTGTGCTATTTTAAGTGATACTGTAATTTTTAAATCTCCTACATGTACTAAAATAGATACTAAGGCAGTTAAAGAATTAGCAGCTATTGCTGGTATTGAGGACTATAAAGCTCTTGGAATGGAGATGTTTATAGTTAAGTCTGCTGTACAAGGAGCAACTGCTCGTGAGTTAACTACTCGTGATTACAAAGAGTTTGCAATGGGTAGTGAAAAACTAGGTGTTGGACAACTTGAAGTAGTTGATTTAAGTGTATTTGATAATATGAAAGATGATCTTTTTGCAGATATGAAAAAGTTAAAGGAAGAGGGTGGACTTCACAGTGTAATTCTTCTTTTAACAGACATCATGAAAGAGGGTTCACAACTTCTTGTAGTAAGTGATGATGAGAGTAAGATTGAGAGTGCATTTAAGTGTAAACTTAAAGACTCTCAAGTATGGTTAGATGGTGTTCTTAGTCGTAAGAAACAAGTTATTCCATTTTTACAGCCACAGTTCTAATGTGGATTACTTCAGACAAGTTATAACCTTGTCTGAAATCGTTACTGAACAATAAACCTGTTAAAGTATACCTCTTCAACTTCTCCGTCTGCGAGATAGTTATTTATATTTTTTACCAACTCTTTTTTCATATGATTGTTAGCCACACTTACATTTTTATTTCCAGAAATAGTATTGATAACGGCATTTCTTAAAACATCACCTTTGGCTACGATTTCATCTTCTACTCTATTGCCACTTAACCAACTATTACCTTTTTTTTCTTTGAATTTTAGAGATATGTTTGCAGTTAGCTTTCTTCCACCTGCTATATTCATGGTGAAATCCCCTAGGCTAGCCATGCTTCCTTCTTTGATACTAACTTTTGTAGTGTAGTATCTCTCTTTTGCAATCTGTTTTTTTTGTTCAGATGGAATTTGCATTCTGCTTCTTATATCACTGATACTATTGTCTTGTTCATCATATTTTTTTAGATTGTTAAAGTCAGATTTTGAGACCCCATAAGCAAGTATAAGCACTACAATAAGAGCGACAATAATTCCTATAAATACTCTAATAACTTTTTCAAACATTTCTAACTCCTACTCAACATAAAGATATCGTTTTATTTTTTTAGTTGGCGTTTTTATGAAAGGTTCTATTTGCTCAACAAACTTTTGTATTCTAGAAAATGATGCAATTTGTGAGTTGACTTCAACTCTTGTCTCTTCTAAAAAGTTTTCTATATCTTTTTTTACCTTATCATCTGTAGTTTTATTGGCATGAAACATCTCATCTATCATCTCATAGTCTAGATGCACTCTTGCTATTAGTTTAGAGTCTTGCTCCATTACAAGAGAGTCAAGAACGGCTTCATTTTGGTTTATAACTGCTTCTATCTGTTCTGGATATATGTTTTCTCCACCTGCACCGATTATCACATTTTTACTTCGTCCACTGATAAATAAAAAACCATCTTCATCCATGTACCCCAAGTCTCCGGTTAATAACCAACCATCTTCCATGACTTCTTTACTCTTCTCTTCGTCTTTATAGTAGCCTAACATTACACTTGGAGATTTTACTATAATCTCTCCTTCCCCTGTAATAGGGTCTTTACCTTTAATCTTAACAGTAACTCCGTAAAAAGGTGTTCCAGTAGATTTCACTTTAACTATACCATCTATAATAGAACCCCCGGCAATAAGAGGAGCAGTCTCAGTTAAACCATAACCTATAATATAAGGAAATTCCGCTTCTATTAAAAAGCGTTCCACAAATGGAGACAGCGCAGCTCCTCCAATACCAAAAAACCTAACTCTACCCCCAAACGTTTCTATTAGTTTTTTACCTGCCACTCGATTTAGAATTTTTCTAAAGAACGGTATTTTATATAGATGTTTTAAAATGAATGAGCTATTAAATTTAGATAGAACTTTGCTCTTGTAAATCTTCTCCATTATGAGAGGAACACTTAGCATCATGGTAGGTCGTACAACACTAAATGCTTTTAGAAGTACACTTGGAGTTGGTGCTTTATCTATGTAGTAAACACTGCTACCATGAAGTATGGGAACTATTAGACCGACTGTGCACTCTAGAGTGTGAGCTAAAGGAAGTATGGACAACCATACATCACTTTTTAATATCTGTATTTTAGAAAATGATGATAGAGCATTTGTCACAAGATTTTTGTGTGAAAGCATTACACCTTTAGAGTGTCCTGTTGTACCTGAAGTGTAGATGATAGCTGCTAAATCATCCTCTTTTGGTTCTGTGATTTTCATAGGAGATTTTGATATTTTTTGCTTTATTTGAGACATATAACTTTTATTACTGATTTCTTCTATGATTTCTAAAGTCTCTATGTTTATTACCAGCTGTAAATCTAGATCGTTCGCATCTTCTACTGTTGCTAAAAATTTATCTGATACGAAAATGGCTTTAGCTTCTGAATGTCTAATAATATGATGTACATCGGAGGGATGAAAATCAGGAAGAACCGGAACAATAACTGCATTAAAATAAGTTACAGAGAAGTATGCCACTGCCCAGTTAGGCATATTTTCACTAAGAAGTACAACCTTGTCACCTTTAAAAATACCGCTTTTTTGAAGTAACTGTACTGTTCGCTGAACTGTTTTATTGAGTTGATTGTAGCTCATAGGTTCTTGTCCTACTTTTGCAAAAGAAGGATCTTCCCCGTACAATTTCACTGATCTATCAAATAATTTTGGAAGTGTAAAGTTTTCTAAATTTTCATAAGGGTAATTCATATCTAATCTCTTATTTTAGTTTCATGAAGTATTATTATACATAAATATAAGAAAAATTGGATTAGCTTGAGTAGAAGAAGTAAAACGAAACAACCACAACGAGACACCATAACTTTTAGTGAAAAAGATTTCCTGCCAACAACTAGAGCAGAGATGGATGCATTAGGCTGGGATAAGTGTGATGTTATCTTAGTTAGTGGAGATGCATATATAGATTCTCCATTCATCGGTGTAGCTATGGTCGGTCGGATGCTAGAACGTATGGGATACAGAGTTGGTATGATTGGTCAGCCTGATATCAAAAGTGATGTAGATATTAAGAGACTTGGCGAGCCTAGACTATACTGGGGTGTAAGTGGTGGTAGCGTTGACAGTATGGTGTCAAACTACACTGCAACTAAGAAGTTTAGAAACTCTGATGACTATACGCCCGGTGGGAAAAATGACAAAAGACCTGATCGTGCTATGAGTGTTTACTGTAATCTTATACGTCAACACTTCAAAGATACGGTTCCTTTAGTTCTTGGCGGTATAGAAGCATCTCTTAGACGTGTTACTCATTATGATTATTGGGCTAACAAACTTAAAAAACCTGTACTTTTCGACTCAAAAGCAGACATACTTATCTATGGTATGGGAGAAATAGCACTAGAAGAGTTAACTCATGCTTTAGATAATGGAACTGACTATAAAGAGATAAGAGGTGTTGCCTATATCTCTAAAGAGCCAAAATATGAATACATACAACTACCATCGCATCAAGCTTGCTTAGATGATAAAGAGAAGTATATAGACCTTTTTGATGATTTCTATGATAACAATGACCCAATAAATGCAAAAGGACTTTGTCAGCCCGTTGATACTCGCTTTTTGATTCAAAATCCTCCTTGTGATTATCTTGATGAGAAAGAAATGGATGCCAACTCCAATCTTCCATTTACCAGAGAACTGCATCCTTACTACGCGAAGATGGGTAAAGTAAAGTGTCTAGAGACTATAAAATTTTCCATCATGACTCACCATGGATGCTGGGGCGAATGTAACTTTTGTGCCATCGGTGTGCATCAAGGTAGAACGATAAGAACTCGTACAGAAGGCAATATACTCGAAGAAGCAAAAGAGTTTAACAAGTATAAGGACTATAAAGGCATCATAAGTGATGTTGGAGGTCCAACAGCAAATATGTATGGTTATGAGTGTGGTAAGAAGCTTAAAAAGGGTACATGTGATGATATTCGTTGTGTAGATGCTGAACGTTTATGTAAAGTTATGCATGTAGATCATGGAAGAAACATAAATCTGCTTAGAAAGGTAAGAGAAGTAGAAGGTGTTAGAAAGGCTTTTGTTGCATCTGGTGTTAGATATGACCTTATAACCGCAGATAAAAAGAATGGTTACTCTTACTTAAAAGAGATGGTAGATCATCATATCTCAGGGCAAATGAAAGTCGCACCTGAACATACACAACAGCATGTTCTTGAACTTATGGGTAAACCAGGTAAAGAGACTCTTGTTGACTTTAAAAAGATGTATGACAAGTTAAATAAAGAATCAGGAAAACCGCAGTTCTTAACTTACTATCTTATTGCAGCGCATCCGGGATGTGAAGAGAAAGATATGCATGAACTAAAGAGATTTACTACAGATGAGCTAAAAATGAATCCAGAACAAGCTCAGGTATTTACTCCAACACCAGGTACATATTCCGCAGTTATGTACTACACAGAGTTAGATCCAAAGACTCATAAAAAGATTTTTGTTGAAAAAGACACACAAAGAAAAGACAACCAGAAGCAAATAGTAGTCAAGAAAGATGGATTTTCTAGTGGATTTGCTTCTTAAATATAGCTAAGAAGCTAGTTCTTTCATAATTTTAAGAAAGTCAATAACTAGATTCTTTTCTTGGGTTATCTCATGAATATATTCGTCGTATGTTTTATCATCTTTCATAAGATACCTAATTAGATAGTCTTGCGAAGCATGTATTCCATACCTGGATTCTATATTTCGTAATCTTTTATAAAGAGGCTCTATTTCTCTTATAGCCTTTTTTGGGGCAGCATGTAGGATTGCTAAATATCCATTTGGTTCTTTAGTTTTGGGATGATATTTTATCTCAAAGAATGTTTTAACCCAGTAATAGTTTCCATCTTTGGCTCTATTTTTAACAATCATTATGACATTTTCATTATTTTTAAGTCGATCCCACATTAGTTTAAATATTACCTTTGGCATATCAGGATGACGAATGATATTGTGTGGTGAACCGTGAAGTTCATCTTTTGAGTAGCCACTTACTTCACTAAAGTATCGATTACTATACTTGATATTTCCCTTAAGGTCAGTTGTACTTAAAATACATTTTACCCTGTCAAGTTCAATATTCCCCGAAGTATTATTAGTCTGTAACGCCATTACAACTCCCATTGAATAAATATAGAACAATCAAATATTTTAATTTTAATGTATATTTTCTTAATCGAAGTTATATAATATTAATTAACAAAAGAAATTAAAGAACAGATTACAATAGGTTTCTTTATGTGATTATTGAAGAAATATGTTAAGAATATGCAATAGGGGTCAATTAATGCAAAAATTGTTCCAACTCTTACATTGCTCTCAGTTTTAATACTCTACAATACTTTAAATAAATAACTAAAAAGTATGAAATATGAGAATTGATAAATTTTTAAACTCTGTAAACATCACTAAAAGACGCTCTGTAGCACAAGATATGATAAGCAACAAGGTTGTTCTAATCAATGATGTAGTAGCTAAGTCAAGTAAAAATGTAGAAGTTGGAAGTATTATAAGCATCAACTACTTGAATGAGACGAAAAAATATGAAGTACTAAAAATTCCTATTGCAAAATCAACACCTAAATCTCTTCAAGATGAGTACATAAAGGAAATATTATGACTTATAACGAAGCTAAAGAGCAGTTTACTACACTCTTTAACCATGAAATGAGTGATGAGCAGATGCGAGAGTTCTTAGTCAGTATGAAACTTGATGAACATACTTCTGTAGAGGCCATAGCTGCAGCTGCTGAAGTTATGAGAAGCAATGCTATACCTTTACCTATTTCTGAAGAAATTCGTCATAAAGCTATAGATATAGTAGGAACAGGTGGAGACAAGATAGGAAGTTTTAATATCTCATCTACGGTAGCACTTCTTGTAGCTGCATCTGGGAGTTATGTAGCAAAACATGGAAGTCGTTCTGTTACTTCAAAATCCGGTAGTGCTGATATGTTTGAAAAGCTCGGAGTTAGACTTGATTTGAGCATACAAAAGAGTGGAAAACTTTTAGAAGAGTCCGGATTTACTTTTATGTTTGCACAGAACCATCATCCTGCCATGAAGTTTATAATGCCGGTTAGAAAACATATTCCAGATAAGACTATATTTAACATTCTAGGTCCTTTAACAAATCCTGCAGGAGTCGAGAAATCTTTGCTTGGAGTTTTCAATAAAACTTTTGTACCAAAAATGGCAGAAGCTCTTAAAATAAACGGTGCAAAATCTACAATGGTTGTAAGCTCAAAAGAGGGTATGGATGAGATTAGCATCTCTGATATCAGTTACGTTTCAAGACTTCATGAGGGAAGAGTTCATGAGTTTGAAATAGACCCAGAAGAGTATGGAATTAAACGAGTTCCTCTTAAAGCTATAGTAGGTGGAGATGCATCTTTTAATGCTGGAATTTTACACAATATTTTTGACTCAAATGCTACAGATGCACAGAGAGATATAGTGTTAATAAATGCTGCATCGGCTCTTATGATTGATGGAATGGCTAGGGATATTCAAGATGGGCTTGAAATAGCACGTGAAGTGATTAAAAAAGGAAAAGCCAAAGAGAAACTAAAACAAATTATTGAGATTTCAAATAAATTATGATAAATTATCAACTAAATTTAGATGAACTTCACATATTAATAGAAGAAATTAGCAATAAATTTCAAAATGGAGTCATTATTTTAAGAGGTGACTTGGCATCTGGAAAAACAACTTTTGTTAAGGCTTTAGTCTTGCATCTAGGAGTAGATGATGATGTCACTTCTCCAACATTTTCTCTTCAACAATGTTATGGAGATAGGATTTTTCACTATGATATTTACAACCATGGGATAGAACATTTTATATCTTTAGGTATGCTAGAAGAGTTAGACAAAGATGGACTTCACTTGGTGGAGTGGGGTGATGATAAACTCTCTGAGATTTTAGATTCTGCGGATATAAAAACATTAACGATTACAATTGAAAAACTAGATGATAATAGTAGAAACTATGAGGTAGATTATGCACACGCTTAAAGCAGTTGATTTAAAAAAAAGAATAAAAGATTTAGAAATAGTAAAAGGTATGAGCCTAGAAGTTAGCAGTGGAGAAGTTGTTGGACTTCTTGGACCAAATGGAGCTGGAAAAACAACAACATTCTATATGATTTGCGGACTTGTTGAAGCAAGTGAGGGTGAAGTTTTTTTTGATGGTGAAAATCTATCAAATATGCCACTTCATCAAAGAGCTATAAAAGGGATTGGTTATCTTCCCCAAGAAGCTTCTATCTTTAAAGACCTTACAGTAGAAGACAACCTTATGGTAGCGGCCCAAGTAAGCATTGAAGGTAAAGAAGCACAAGAAGCAAGGATTTTAGAACTTCTGGATATGTTTAATATTGAGCCGATTCGCTACCGTAAGGGTATTAGCCTTAGTGGTGGAGAGAGACGTCGGGTTGAGATAGCAAGAGCTTTGGTAAATAAACCAAAGTTTTTACTTCTTGATGAACCTTTTGCGGGAGTTGACCCTATCGCTGTTATGGATATACAAAAAGTTATCCATCAGCTTGTATCTTATGATATTGGTGTTTTGATTACTGACCATAATGTTCGTGAGACTCTAGCCGTATGTGACAGAGCTTATGTAATTAAAGCAGGAGAACTTCTTGCATCTGGAACAAGCGATGAAATCGGGCAAAATGCGGATGTACGTACACACTACTTAGGCGAGGCGTTTAAGCTTTAGGGCTTAAGTAAACAATGGCAGCATTAAGACAAAACACCAGCGTAGAGACAAAGCACAAGCTATCAAACACTCTACGTAACTGGCTGCCTATTTTACACTCTAGTCTTGGTGATCTTGGCGCAGCTATGGCTCCTTTTGTCGAGTCCAACCCTGTAGTAGAAGTCGAATCCGGTTATGAAGAAGATTTTGAGAAAAAAATCCCTAAAAAAATCATAAATGGGCAGGTGAGTAACTCCCGTACTGAGCAAATAGAAGCTTTGACGATACAGAAAAAATCTCTTTATGAAGTTTTGGATGAACAGATAGGCAAACCACTTTTTCCGACTCCAATTTCTCAGGACATAGCATTTTTTGTTGTAGAAAATTTAGATGAAGATGGCTACTACGAAGGGGACAGTGAATCATTTTGTAGTAAAAACGGTATCTTAATAGATGCATTTGAAAAAATCCGTCTTAGGTTCGCTCATATAGAACCAGTTGGAATTGCCGCAAAAGATTTGGCTGAGTCTTTTTTGTTTCAGTTAGATAGCTCAGACATAAGTGATGAAGCTTATCCCTTATGTGTAGAAATCATAAAAGATATACAAGCTATACATAACTTTTCAGACAAAGATAATTTTAGTGAAGTAATGAGAGTGCTAGGAACATTTAAAAACCCTCCCTCAATAGAGTATCAAGAAGAGTCAGCTCATGTTGTTCCTGATCTTATGATATTTTTTAACGATGAAGATGCCATAGAGATAAAACTAAACGATGCATATTATCCAACTATAAAAATAGATACTAACTATGCTGTAAAACATGAGTTTATTACTCAAAAAATAAAAGAAGCTAAAAGTTTGGTAGATGCACTTGATATGAGACGTGCTACGCTATATAAG